>CAYLJL010000031.1:0-11013 GCA_964384005.1 uncultured Lachnospiraceae bacterium
TTTATTCTTCAAAAAATTCATATTTTTTTATAATTTTAACTTTTTCGACAGTCTGAGCGAAACTACGTTTCGCTGTCACAAAAATTGATTTGCGTGCAATAATTAGTTTTTTTATTTTCTTTTTTGCCTTTTTATGATAAAATTTTTATATATAAATGATAATATTTTTGATTCTGTGTTATAGCAATTTTTATCGTTTTATTATAGCGGGCTGTCAGGGAGGTTTTTATGAGTAAACGGGAAAACTGTACTTTTTTTGGACACAGGGATTTTGGGAAAATTGAATATAAGGATTATATTGAGGAAATTTTTGAATATCTGATTTTAAATGAAAATGTTTGTGTGTTTTTAAGCGGAGGTATGGGTAATTTTGACAGAATATGCGAGGGCGTTATTCGTAAGCTTAAAAGAAAGTATTACCATATTTGTCTTAAATTGATTTTATCATATACCGATGATTTGAATTTTAAAATAGCCAAAAGAGATATTAATTTATATGACGAGATAGTATTTCCTAATCTCAAGGCTAAATCTTCTAAAGACGCTATCCCTAAAAGAAATATTTTTATGGTCAACAACTGCGGTTTTGTGATTTCAGGGGTTTATAAAAATGAAGGCGGCGCCGCGGCGGCTGTTAAATATGCCCAAAGTCAGATTGACGTCAGAATTGTTGATATTTTTAAAAGAAAATTATAGATGAGATAACATTTCTAAAAAAAACGGACAAGTCCGGCGGCTGAAAATCAGCATAAAATTAATATTGGACTTCTTTTTTTTGTCAAGTATTAATAAGGTTTTTTTTGTGTAAACTTTAAATTGATAAAGTTTATTATAAAAACTTTAAGGAAATACCGCGCGATTATTTTTTTCTATCTTTTTATGAGGTGTTTTCCAAAATAAAAAAAGGGGTATGATTATGAATAAATTTATAGTTGAAAAAAGCGGTCCGCTGAGAGGTGAAGTTATTACGGACGGCGCTAAAAACGCGGTTTTGCCTGTTATCGCGGCAACGGTGCTTACGGGGGCTGAATGTATTATTGAAAACGTGCCGTATTTAAAAGACGTGGAAATTATGCTCAGGCTTTTGGAAATACTTGGCGCAAAAACGGCTTTTTCGGAAAAAGAAAAAAAGATTGTTGTTGACGGCAGTAAAATCTCCAATAATCCTTTGCCTTATGAGCTTGTTAAAAAAATCAGAGCCTCTTTTTTGTTCGCAGGGCCTCTTTTGTCAAGGTTCGGAAAGGTGAAAATTCAAATGCCCGGCGGATGTCAGATTGGAATAAGGCCGGTTGATTTACATTTAAAAGGGTTTTCTCTTCTGGGGGCGGAAATAAAGCAGGAACATGGAAATATTGAGATAAGTTCAGAAAAAGTAAAGGGAAACAATATTTATCTCGATTTTCCCAGCGTCGGCGCGACTGAAAATATTATTATGGCTTCCGTTATGGCGGAGGGTGAAACTTATATATCTAATTGCTCTGTTGAACCGGAAATTATAAATCTTGCCGAGTTTTTAAACAAAATGGGCGCGAAAGTTTTCGGCGCGGGTACGGATAACATTAAAATTATAGGGGTACACGAGCTTTTCGGCGCAACGCATAAAATTATCCCCGACAGAATTGAGGCGGGTACGTTTATGATTGGCGCCGTTATTACAAAGGGTGACGTTACAATAAAAAATGTTATATGCGACCATTTAAGGCCTGTTATAGCCAAGCTTAAAGATATGAATGTTGACATTGAGGAAAAAGAAAATCTGGTCAGGGTGAAGTGCGAAAAGGAACTTGTGAACACGGATATCAAAACTTTGCCTTTCCCCGGGTTTCCTACCGATATGCAGGCCCAGTTTATGAGCCTTATGGCGGTTACAAACGGTACGGGCATTATTAACGAAACAATATTTGAAAACAGATTCATGCATGTCGGCGAGCTTAACAGAATGGGCGCGGATATCAAGGTTGAGTCTAAGAGCGCTATTGTAAAAGGCGTCCCCAAGCTTATGGGGACGCAGGTCAAGGCCACCGATTTAAGGGCGGGCGCCGCGCTTATATTATCCGCTCTTGTTGCCGAGGGGGAAACGGAAATAAGTGACATATATCATATTGAAAGAGGTTATTACCGTATAGAGGAAAAGTTTAAAAAACTCGGGGCGAAAATAAAAAAACAATAGACTTCTTCCGAAACTTCATACTAATTTGAATAGACTTCTTTCGAAACTTCACACTTGCACAAATCTCGCTAAAAAAATATTTAATTCAATGCCTCTTAACGCTTTCGGCGTTTAAAAATCAAAACGCCTTTCGCTAAATTAGCGCCGCGAAGAACCACGGAAATCAATTTTTGCGGCGTAGCCGAAATAAAGTTTAGGTCAAGCCTTTGGGTCAGTGCTTTTGCGCAGCAAAAGCGCTGACTATTGAATGAAATATTTTTTTGTCGGATTGATATAATTTCGTAGTTTCGAAAGAAGTCTACTATACTGCAAGCCAAAAGGTTGTTTTATAAAAAAGATGATTAGCATAAAATTTTACAAGAGGTGATTTTATGCTTAAAATTTTTAAAAGCAAGGCTTTCAGATGTGCTTGTATATATACGGTTTATATGATTTGTACCGCTGCCGCGATTCCTTATTTTCTGACGGTTAAAGGTGATTTCCTGATTTCAGGCGAGTATGGTGAAATAACTTCAGACCTTAAATTGTTATATGGCGGTGATTATGAAAATAATAATGGGGAAAATAAAAATAATATCTCTATAAAAGAAGAAAATCCCCAGATGGAATCGTATATTATAGGTGTGGTGGCGGCGGAGATGCCCGCTTCTTTTGAGGAAGAGGCGCTTAAAGCGCAGGCGGTTGCCGCGAGAACATACGCTTACAGACAAGTCGGAAATTCGGAGATTAAACCCGAAAATATCGGACAGGCTTATATTACCGTTGAGGAAATGAAAAAAAATTGGGGAAATAATTTTGAGGAAAATTATAAAAAAATTTCCGACGCCGTAAATGCTACTAAAAATGAAATTATGGTTTATGACGGAGAACCTATTCTGGCCGCTTTTCATTCCACAAGCGGAGGAATGACGGAAAGCTCTGAAAATGTATGGTCTGAAAAATTAAGCTATTTAGTAAGCGTGGACAGCCACGAGGACGAAAACGCCCCTGATTTTTTATCGGAGGTAAAAGTGCCGAAAGAAGAATTTATAGAAAAGTTTTCTGAAAAGGGCGCTGTTTTCTCCGATAATATTCAAAACGATATTGAAATAACGGAAAGAACCGCCGCGGACTATGTTTCTGAAATAAAAATCGGCGGGAAAGCTTTTAAAGGTTCGGAAGTAAGACAGATTCTTTCTTTAAGGTCGTCTAATTTTACAGTTTCTTATAATGAAGGCGAAGTTATATTTACCTCCAAAGGATACGGTCACGGCGCGGGAATGAGCCAGTACGGCGCGAATTTTATGGCTCTTGAGGGAAATGACTATAAAAAAATTCTGTCACATTATTATTATGGGGTTGAATTTATTTCGCTAAAAGGATAAAATAGTAATAAAAAGAAAGACCGGTCGGAATATAATAAATAAAGACGGCGTTATTACATAATAGACTTCTTTCGAAACTGCGAAGTTACTCCGGTCCAACAAAAAAATATTTTATTCTAACAATATTTGTATCAATATGAAGTTTCGAAAGAAGTCTAATGACGAAAGCGTTTCCCCGGAATTGACGTATATTATTTTCGGTCGCGGGACGCCGTTCTTTTTTCTGAAATTGCGCTGAACGGTAAAATAAGCTGCTCTTTAATACAGAACACACGGGCGCATAGGAAATCTGCGTCTCATACATAGACGGCGCAAAGTATATTTTTAAATTCCTCGGTATTTCAATAACAAAAGACGATAGATAAGCTTATAAAGGAGAAAATTTTTAATTATGCAGGATAACCCGGATTTTAACGGAAATGAAAACAAATCTGACAAAGGCGGAAAACAGCCTGATAACTCAAACAATAAAAAAATACTTTTCGGAGTTTTGGCCTTTGCTTTAATTTCTACTTTTTTAATGAATATTTTAATGAGCTCTTTTTCCGGCTCTAATATGTTTGAAATTGAATACAGCGATTTTATGACGTTTGTTGACAGGGACGCTGTTAAAAACGTGCGTATAGAATCGGACAGACTTATTATTAAAGCCGATATTTCCAAAATAGAAATTCCCGAGGGCATGAACCGAATAAAACAGACGGGAGAAATGACTTTTTATACCGGACTTGTGGGAGATACGGAACTTATACAGAATTTAAAAAACCATAACGTTAAATTCTCAAGAAAAGTAACCAATTCTTCTCCTATTATGGATTTCTTTACATCCTGGATTATGCCGATTTTATTTTTGTACGCCGCCTTTTATCTTATTATGCACTTTGCCGCGAAAAAACTTGGCGGCGGCGGACTTATGGGCGTCGGAAAAAGCAACGCGAAAGTTTATATGCAGAAGGAAACAGGCGTTACATTTAAAGACGTTGCCGGACAGGCGGAGGCAAAGGAGTCTTTGCAGGAGATTATTGATTTTCTCCATCATCCCGACAAGTATATGAAAATAGGCGCGAAACAGCCGAAGGGCGCTTTGCTTGTCGGCCCTCCCGGTACGGGAAAAACCCTTCTCGCCAAGGCTGTCGCCGGAGAAGCCAACGTTACTTTTATGTCACTCTCAGGCTCGGATTTTGTTGAAATGTTTGTGGGAGTCGGCGCCTCAAGGGTCAGAGACCTTTTTAAACAGGCTTCTGAAAACGCGCCATGTATTATTTTTATTGATGAGATTGACGCTATAGGAAAAAAACGCGACGGCTCTATGAACAGCAACGATGAAAGAGAACAAACCCTGAATCAGCTTTTATCCGAAATGGACGGCTTTGACTCGTCAAAGGCTATAGTTATTCTGGCCGCTACGAACAGACCGGACGTTTTAGACAAGGCACTTTTGCGTCCGGGAAGATTCGACAGAAGAATTATTGTTGAAAAACCTGATTTGATAGGCAGAGAAGATATTCTTAAAGTTCACTCAAAAGATGTTTGTCTTGACGACGAGGTGGATTTGCACGCGATGGCTCTCGCTACAAGCGGAGCGGCCGGCGCTGATTTGGCGAATATGGTAAACGAGGCGGCTTTGCGCGCGGTCAGAATGGGCAGGGAAAAGGTTTTGCAGGAGGACCTTATGGAAGCTGTTGAGGTCATTATTGCCGGAAAAGAGAAAAAAGACAGAATTCTCTCCCCAAAAGAAAAGAAAATTGTGGCTTTTCACGAGGTGGGACACGCTCTTTTAGCGGCGCTTCAGAAAAATTCTCAGCCCGTTCAGAAAATAACTATCGTTCCTCGTACTATGGGCGCTCTTGGATATACTATGCAAATGCCTGAGGAAGAAAAATATCTTATGACAAAAGATGAGATGATTTCTGAAATTACCGTTTTGCTCGCGGGAAGAGCCGCGGAGGAAGTTGTCTTTGAAACGGTTACCACCGGCGCCGCCAACGATATAGAAAGAGCTACGAAAATGGCCCGCTCTATGGTTTCTCAATACGGAATGAGCGATAAGTTTGATATGATGGCTCTGGAAAGTACCGAAAACAGGTATCTTGACGGGAGAAATGTCGCTATATGCGGTGAGAATACTTCCGCGGAGCTTGATAAAGAAGCGCTTAATATAATTCGTTCCTGTCATGAGAAGGCGCTTTCCCTTTTAAAGGAAAACAGAGAGGCTCTTGATAAAATAGCGTACTATTTATTTGAAAAGGAAACTATAACCGGCGAACAATTTATGGACATTTTCAGGGAAGTAAAAGGAGAAACCGAGAAATCCGAAACAGAGACGGAAAAAGAAGCGGAAAAAGCTGAGACAAAGGCGGAAAAAGAAGCGGAAAAAGCTGAGACAAAGGCGGAAAAAGAAACGGAAGAAGCTGAGACAAAGGCGGAAAAAAAGTCCGAAAAAAGACCGGAGACAGACGATAAAAAGGTAAAAGAAAAAAAGTCTTGAAAATGGAAGGAAGTTTATTTTGATAGAGGTTAAGAATCTTACTAAGCGGTATGGTAAAAATATTGCTGTAGACAATATTTCTTTTGTTGTGAACGACGGCGAGATTGTCGGTTTTTTGGGCCCTAACGGCGCGGGAAAAACAACCACTATGAATATGATGACGGGATATATCGCGGCAACGCAGGGGGATGTGAACATTAACGGTTTTGACATTTTAAAAGAACCCGAAAAGGCGAAAAAACAAATAGGTTATCTCCCGGATACGCCGCCCCTTTACGGAGATATGAGGGTATGCGAGTATCTTGATTTCGTATGCGATATTAAAGATATTCCTAAATCAAAAAGAAAAAATATGCTCAAAGAAATTTATGAGATTGTTAAAATAAAAGATGTGGAGAGAAGAATTATTAAAAATCTCTCCAAAGGTTACAGACAGAGGGTAGGTTTGGCTCAGGCGATTGTCGGCTTTCCCGACGTTCTTATCCTCGATGAGCCGACCGTCGGCTTAGACCCGAAGCAGATTATGGAAATGAGAGACGTTATTAAAGAACTTGGTCAAAGGCATACTGTTATTTTAAGTTCTCACATACTTCATGAGGTAAGCGCCGTATGCGATAAATTAATTATTATAGATAACGGCAAAATCCTCGTGCAGAAAAAAATCGAGGATTTTGAGAATATGTCGTCGGAAATACTTAGTTTAAGAGTCAAGGCCTCTAAGACAAAGGAGGAAATTATGGAGATTTTCTCTGAATTTTCACCTGTTTTTGACGGAATTAAGGAAAAAGGAACTTTTGATTTTTCTATATATTCCAAAGACGATAAAACAGACCGCAGGGAAGAAATATTTAATCTCTGCGCTAAAAATGATATTCCTGTTCTTATGTTCAAGCCCGTTATTGTTTCTCTTGAGGAATTGTTTCTCAAGGTTATCAACGGGGAATACTCGCCAAAAACAGACGAGGGCGAGATAAAGAACGAAAGCGAAACGACAGACGATACAGCAGACGAGGGCAAGACGACAGACGATACAGCAGACGAGACAAAGAACGAAGAAGTTATGACTTTTTCTGACAAGGAGGAGGAATAAATATGAGAGCTGTTTTTAAAAAAGAAATACGTACATATTTCACTACGCTGTCGGGATATGTTTTCTTAGGATTTTTTGTACTCATAAACGCTTATTTTTTCTCAAGTGTTAATGTGTCGGGGGGAAGTCCTGATTATTCCGGGACTCTTATTTCTACGTTCGCTATGTTTCTTATTTTAATTCCTGTGCTTACAATGCGTCTTTTTGCTGAGGAGGTAAGGCAGAAAACCGACCAGCTTCTATATACTTCTCCTATAAGTATCTGGAAAATTGTTTTTGGAAAGTTTTTAGCCGCCGCGTCAATCTTTCTTTCGGGGACGGTTATTATAGCCTTATTTCCGCTTATTATAAGCTATTACGGCGAAGTTAATTTTATACAGACTTTCGGATGCTTTTTAGGATATTTCCTCTTGGGGGCGTCCCTTATATCAGCCGGACTTTTTATTTCTGTTCTGACCGACAATCAGATTAACGCCGCTGTCGGAACTTTCGCTATGGTATTTTTTATTCTTATGATGAACAGCATTATTATGAGTATGCCTACTGATACGCTGTCATCGGCGGTTTTTACAGTGCTGATTATTTTACTTATCGCTTTTATTTTATATAACGGTACAAAGAATATTATTGTTTCCAGCGTGTTTTCGGTGGTATGCGCCGCGCTTGTAATTGTTCTTTATTTATATAACGACCTTATTTTTGACGGACTTATTGTCAGGGTTTTAAACTGGTTTTCCGTTCTGAACCATTTTGAGAGCTTTTATATGGGAGTTTTTAAGCTTTCAGATGTTGTTTACTATATTTCCTTTATATATGTTTTTCTCTATATGACAATTAATACTATTGAAAAAAGAAGATGGAGATAGGAGGTGTTTCTGATGAATATGGATAAAAAGCTTTTGTATGGTACATTTTCGACGATAACAGTATTAATTGTAATCGCGGCGCTTGTGCTTGTTAATCTTGTTGTTCAGAAGCTTGATATTGAGGCTGACCTTACTACGGAGGAATTATATACAATTTCGGATAAATCCAAAGAAACCCTTAGTAATGTTTCTGAGGAGATTTCTATATATGTTCTCTCAAAAACAGGCGAGGAAGACCAGATACTTGAACAGATTTTAAGTGAATATACGTCAAACTGCTCTAAAATTACCGTTGAGTACAGGGACCCTTACAGATATCCCGATTTCGCTAAGGAATTTTCCGAAAACAGTGATACAATCGAAAATGACAGCGTTATTGTCAAGTGCGGGCAAAAATACAAAGTTATATCTCCCGACTCTCTTTACGAGTATACGCCCGATTATTTTACAGGCTCATACGAACTGACCGGACTGACCGCCGAGTCGGAAATAACAAACGCCATTAATTATGTATCTATGGGAGAGGCGCCTTTAATATATTATGTCGTCGGACACAATGAGTTCGATATTTCGGAAACTTTTAAAGCTGAACTCGAAAAAAGAAATTATGAGGTTCAGAATCTCAATATAACCGAAAAAAAGGGAGTTCCTGAAGACTGTGACATACTTCTGATGACAACTCCGGCGGTTGATTATTCAAAGGACGAGGCGGAATATGTCATTGAATATCTTTCAAAGGACGGAAACGCAATGGTATTTATTGACAGCAATAAGGAAATCCCCAATTTTGACAGAATTCTCGCCGATTATGGCGTTAAACAGGGAAACGCCCTGATTTTTGAGGGGGATTCAGATAAATATTATCAATATCCTATATGGCTTATACCGGAGATTAAAAACACGGACGTTACAGAGCAGCTCAGACAAAGCGGATATATTATGCTTATGATGTATGTTCAGGGAATTGATATTTTAGACCTTAAAAAAGAATCTGTTTCCATAGAGCCTGTTTTTACGACCTCCAGCTCATCTTACGGAAAAACTTCTGATAATCCGGAAACTTTTAACTTTGAGGAAGGAGATATAAGAGGACCTTTTAACGCCGCTGTTTTAATAACCGACTCTTATTATACGGACCGGAATCATACTACAAAGCTTGCCGTGTGCGGAACTTCCACCATTATAAGAGACGAGGCCATGACAAACGCGGGGCTTTTATATGTCCTTGACTGCGCAAGCTGGCTTAAAGGCGGGGAAAGCACAACAATTTATATTCCCGCGAAAAGCCTTGAAACGGATTATATTACCATACCGGACGGGACAAAAAGCAATATAACCATACTTGTGTGCGGGGTTATTCCGGGGATTATATTTATTCTGGGCATAATCGTATGGTATAAGAGAAGATACAGCTAAGGAGGAGTGCCGGGATGAACAAAAAATATATACGGCTTATTATCGGGGTTTTATTTATAGCCGTTCTCGCGGGCGTTTATTTCTTCGCGCTTCCGGACGATGACGGGACGGAGGATTTGTCAGAGGAGTCAGAGGAAAACGAGGATTTTATTAAAATTACCGACGGGGAGAAAGAAAATCTTGCTTCCATTATTCTTCAGCATAATAACGTCCTGACGGAGTTGATTCCTTATAACGGGGATTGGGCGATTAAGGGATATGAAAATATCGCTCTTAATAAAAGCAACGTTGAAAGCTTTATTGAGAGTATGCTTTCCATTTCCGCCGAAACGGTTCTTAACGACGATGATAATACAGAACGTTTCGGACTTGCAAATCCTGAAAAAAGTATATGCCTTAAATTTAACGACGGTTCGGAAACGCTTGTTTATATAGGAGACTCAACCCCTGATAATTACTATTGCTACGCCAAGAAACCCGATGACGATACGATTTATACGATAAATCATATTAACGGTCAGAGGGCGGAATACACAATTAATGATTTCGCTGATAAAACTATTCCGCAGGTATCGCCGTACAAGATTGCCGCTCTTAATATAAAGCGGAAAAACGCACCTGAAATTGACCTTGAGTATACTACGGAAAAAGCGGGAAACGCCCAGAACCTTATTGAAATGGGTATGGAAACTATGAATATGAAAAAGCCTTACGACGGTATGGCGGTTTATCCTACAAATTTACAGGAAACCGTTCTGGTTAATTTAACCGATATACAACTCGGGGATATCGCGCAGGCTTCTCTTGATAATATTGAAAAATTCGGTATTGATTCCCCTGAGGTTGAGGTGAGCGTAAGCGACGGTACAAATTATTTGCATATTACGGTGGGAAACAAGGCTGACGGCGATAATTATTATTGTATTGCGGATGATAAAAACGCCGTGTTTCTTATTGACAGCAAATATGTTAATCCTTTTCTGAACGCCGACCCGATTAAATTTGTTGAGAAGTTTGTCGCGCTTTATTACAGGGCGGATGTGGAAAGCGCTGAAATAAAAGAGGGCGACACACTTTTAGAGGTTACTTTCGGAGAAGAAGCAGAGGAAGAAACAAATGGAGAGTCAGAGAGCGGAAACAACCGCTTTAACGATGACAGAAAATCTTATATAAACGGCAAGGAACTGGATAAGAGTTCTTTTTCTGATTTCTTTGAGCTTCTTGTGGGTATTACTTTTGATGAGGTCGATGAAACCGCGCAGGCTGTCTCAGATAATCCGGAGGTTGTTATAAAATACACGCTTAAAGACGGCTCTGCCGATGAAATTAAATTTTTGCCTTTTAACGAAAGTTTTTACATCGTAGAGGACAGACCCATTAAAGGTATGCTCGTAAGCAGGCAGAAGGTCAGGAGGGTGTTTGAAAAAGCCGATGAACTGTTAAAATAATTTATAGAAATACAGCAGGGTTCAAAAATTATTTTTATTTTTGAACCCTGCGTTGTTTCTATAAAGAAAAAGTTACGCAAATCAATTTTCGAAACAGCGAAACGGAGTTTCGTATAAAAGTTTAGGTCAAGCCTTTGGGTCAGTGCTTTTGCTTCGCAAAAGTCGGCTTCG
>CAYLJL010000032.1:0-10884 GCA_964384005.1 uncultured Lachnospiraceae bacterium
CTTGCGGATTAAAGTCTGCGACGCTTTTTGAATTTTTATTCTTCAAAAAATTCATGTTTTTTATAATTTTAACTTTTTCGACAGTCTGAAACGAAATAAATTCGTTCACTATAAATCAGTGCTTCTGAAAAAATAAATAAGAATTTATTTTTATCAAATTTTATTAAAGAGGGTGATACGCTTGGCTGATTTTTCAAGAGAATCAATGTTGGATATGTTTATATATGAGATGAATCAACTGGTTGAACAGCTTGAACAACTCATTATTCAAGGCGAGCAAGGGTATTCAATGGACGATATCAACGAGATATTCCGTATAATGCACACTATTAAAGGCTCAGCCGCTATGATGCTTTATGACAATGTGTCAAAGACGGCACATTCAGCGGAAGATTTGTTTTTCTTCCTGAGAGAGGAAAATCCTCAGGACGTGGATTATTCTACACTTACCGATTTAGTCCTTGAATGTGTTGACTTTATTAAAAATGAATTGGCGAAAATTGAGGCGAGCGAAGCTTCAGACGGAAATCCAACGGATATTATTACCCGCGTTAAGGCTTTTCTCGCTCAGCTTAAAGGAGAAGCGCCCGACGCGGGCACGCCGTCGGAAGAAACAAAAACAACCGGAAATTCGAATAATAAAACTTCCAAAAAGTCGGAGCCTGAAGTCTCCGGCGGAACACACTACAACGCTAAGGTGTTTTTTGAGGAAGGCTGTGAAATGGAAAGCGTAAGGGCTTTTACGCTTTTACAAAATCTTAAGGATTATATTACCGACGTTACTACCATTCCCGAGGATGTTGTTGCCGACGGCTCGGAAGAAATAATCAAAAGCGATGGATTTCAGCTTTCTTTCTTCAGCGAAAAAAATTATGATGAAATCAGCGAGCTTATTAATCAGACGGTTTATCTTAAAGAGTTTGAACTCTCGTCAGGGGACCTTAAGAATTATAAAGTGGTCTTATTCTTTGAGGAAGGCTGTGAAATGGAAAACGTCAGAGCTTATACGGTTATACATAATATTCAGAGCTATTGCACAAATATTAAACACGAGCCGGAAGATATTATTGACGAGGCCGCTACTGAAGTTATAAGAAAGAATGGTTTCAGATTCAGTTTTTCAACGGATAAAAGCTATGAGGAAGTTTCCAAGGAACTTTGCGGCACCGTATTTTTAAAGGCTATTGACATTGAGGAGGTTTCTTCAAATCAGAAACCGGAAAAGAAAGAAGAACCTGCCGCTGAAAATGGGGTTAAGCCTGAAAAAGAAGTTTCAAAAACTTCTGAAAAGAAAACTGAAAGCCAACCGGCGAAGGAAGCTCCCGCCAAAACACAGGAGGCGCCCGCTCCTAAAAAAGCTTCTCAGAATGCTCCTTCGGCCGCGGCTCAGAAAAAACCGGCGCCTACACAGCATATGATAAGCGTTAATATCGGAAAGCTTGACCAGCTTTTAAATCTTATGGGAGAACTTGTTATCGCGGAAGCTATGACTACTCAGAATCCTGACCTTGAGGGGCTTGACCTTGAAAACTTCAATAAATCCGCACGACAGTTAAGAAAAATAATAAACGATGTACAGGACACGGTTATGTCTATGCGAATGGTTTCTTTGTCAACAACTTTCTTTAAAATGAACCGTATTGTAAGAGATATGTGCAAAAATCTCGGAAAGGACGTTCAGCTTGAAGTTGTCGGGGAAGAAACAGAGGTTGATAAAAATATTATTGAGCATTTATCCGACCCGCTTATGCACATTATAAGAAATTCCGTTGACCACGGCATTGAAATGCCTGACGAAAGAAAGGCAATCGGAAAGCCTGAAAAGGGTACTGTTTTGCTTGAGGCGAGAAACGCCGGCGGAGAGGTTATTATTATTGTAAAAGACGACGGACAGGGACTTGACACTCAAAAGATTTTTAATAAGGCAAAGGAAAACGGACTCCTTAAAAAACCCGAAAATGAATATACAGACAGGGAAATCCATCAGTTTATTTTTCATCCGGGTCTTTCCACCAACGACCAGGTGACAAATTATTCCGGCCGAGGCGTTGGTATGGACGTTGTTATGAACAATATAGAAACTGTCGGGGGAACTATTTCTGTTGAAAGCGAAAAGGGCGAGGGTACGACAAATATCCTTAAAATTCCTTTGACTCTCGCTATTGTCGAGGGTATGCTCATTAAAATGGGCGGGGCAAAATACACCATCCCCATTTCTTCTATTCAGGAAACATTTAAGGCTAAACAGGACCAGGTGTTTAAAGACCCTGACGGAAACGAAATGCTTACTCTGAGAGGCGATGTTTATAATGTTGTGAGATTATACGATTTCTTCGGCGCGAAGTCAGAAGTTACAAACATTGAGGAAGGCGTTCTTATTATGCTTGAAAACGAGGGTCAGAACGTGTGTCTTTTTGTTGACGAGCTTATTGGCGAACAACAGGTCGTTGTTAAAACAATGCCGGGATATATAAACAGAGTAAGAGGTATAAGCGGATGTACGCTTCTTGGAAACGGTGACATCAGTCTTATTATCGACGTCGGCGGATTTTTTGATAAATAGAAAGGGGGAGAAGCTTATGGGTATTGAAAATGAACAGGATGAAATCCTTCAGGTGGCTAAAGAGGATACTACCAAGGACAGATACCTTACTTTTGAAATTGATAACGAGGAATATGGCGTTGATATTTCGAACGTTATTGAAATTATTACTATGTCAGCTATAACGTGGGTGCCGGAAACTCCCGACTTTCTTAAAGGAGTTATAAATCTGAGAGGTTCTATAGTTCCGGTTATAGACGCGAGACTCAGATTCAAAAAGCCGGAGAAAGAATATGATTCGCTGACTTGTATTATTGTTGTTGAATATGAGAACTATACTGTCGGAGTAATTGTTGATACTGTTAATGAGGTTATGTTTATTCCGGAAGATAAAATTTCTCTTCCACCTAACGCCAAACTTAAATATCAAAATAAATTTATTAAAAGTATCGGAAAAGTCGGCAAAGACGTTCAGCTTCTTCTTGATGTTGATAAATTCTTATTTTTGGATTAAGAGCGCCTGATTTTATGGTATGAGCGGCGCTTTCCAAACAAGTTGAATTAAAAGCCGCACCATTGTGCGGCTTTCGGTGTGAGGATTGGTTATGATTGCAGATAAAATTGATATAGTTTTATATTCGGAATCTTATTCTTTTATGGCTATGATGAAAAAAAATTTTGCCTCCGGTTCCGATGTGTCTATTAACTTAGTCGATACTTTTTCATCTATTAACGAGGCGCTTCTGAGCAGAAACGTTAATTCCGATGTTATTTTTGTACTGCATAATTATTTTATTTCAAAAGAGAATATTGATTCTATTATACATTATCTTGAATCAAAAGGCGTCAGCTTTGTCGGCGTATGCGAAAACGCCAACAGCGGTTTTGAGATGATGCGGCGGGGAGCGCTCGCCATAGTTGTTAAAACATGGGACGAAAGTGAAATAGGCCAGAAAATGTTCATAAACAGCTTTAAACTCAAGATTAAAGACGCTGTACACATTAAAAGTATGACGAACAAACGGGAAGTCAAAAAAGATATTTCTATTTCCTCTAATAAGGTTATTGTTATTGGTTCATCTACAGGAGGAACAGAGGCAATTATTGAAATCCTTAAAAGATTTCCCGCTGAAATGCCTCCGATTCTCATTGTTCAGCATATGCCAGCTGTTTTTACTAAAATGTATGCCGACAGACTTAACGATATTTGCAAAATGACTGTATGGGAAGCTAAAAACGGAGATAAGCTTAAACCGGGGTTAGCCCTGATTGCGCCCGGAGATTACCAGATGAGAGTTGTTAAAAATTACGGCAGTCTTTATGTTGAGTGTTTTAAAGGCGAAAGAGTAAACGGACACGCGCCTTCCGTCGACGTTTTGTTTGATTCCGTTGCGGAGGTTCTCCGAGAACGCGCTATCGGCGTTATTTTGACGGGAATGGGAAACGACGGCGCGAAAGGTATGCTTAAAATGCGTCAGGAGGGCGCGTTTAATATAGGTCAGGACGAGCAAAGCTGCGTTGTTTACGGTATGCCGAGAGTTGCCTATGAAATGGGCGCGGTGAACAAACAACTTTCTCTTTCGGCTATCGCGGGATATATAATGGATATGCTGTAATTGAATTACAGCCGATAGACTTCTTTCGAAACTTTACACTTGCACAAATCTCGCTAAAAAAAATATTTAATTCAATGCTTTTTAACGCTTTCGGCGTTTAAAAATCAAAAACGCTTTTCGCTAAATTAGCGCCGCGAAGAACGCGGGCGGCAAAGCCGACTTTTGCGCAGCAAAAGCGCTGACCATTGAATGAAATATTTTTTGTTGGATTGATATAATTTCGTAGTTTCGAAAGAAGTCTAATGAAAATTAAATTTTCAGTTATGCGGTTAAAACATACTGAACTGTTGATAAATAACTTTAAAGTTATTTATCAACAGTTCTTATACAAAAATAAAGGAAATAGTGATTATAACGAAATGATATAGTCAATGATATATATATAGTTTTCAAAACCTTTAATTTGAGGGCGCATGACCGGCAATATTTAACCGCCGTCTTTATAAAGTGATTTTTGCCCTTAAATTAATGGTGTTTCTATAAAGTATTAAAAATATGAAAGGGGATTTTTATTTTGAATTTTTTAGAAACTATTAAAGCTAAAGCTAAAGCTGACAAAAAAACTATCGTTTTACCGGAGTCTTTTGAAAAAAGGACTTTAGACGCCGCTAAGGTCATTCTTGAGGAAGGTATAGCAGACGTTATTCTTGTCGGAAATAAGGACGAGATTATCAAAAAGGCGGAAGGCACCGATATTTCCGGAGCTATTTTTATTGACCCTGAAAATTATGAGAAATTCGGCGAACTTGTTGACAAATTTGTTGAACTTCGCGGCGCTAAGGGCGTTACTCCCGATAAGGCCAAAGAAACTTTGTTAAACGACCCTTTATATTTCGGTGTTCTGCTCGTTAAATGCGGTTATGCCGACGGTATGGTGGCGGGCGCCATAAACGCTACGGCAAACGTTCTTCGCCCTTGTCTTCAGATTCTTAAAACCGCCCCGGGAACTAAAATTGTTTCAGCTTTCTTCGTTATGATTGTTCCTGACTGCGATTTGGGCGCTAACGGTACTTTTGTATTCGCTGACTGCGGTCTTGAACAAAATCCTACTCCGGAAAAACTTGCCGCTATCGCTCAAAGCTCCGCAAATTCTTTCAGAATGCTTGTGGGAGAAGAACCTATTGTCGCTATGCTTTCTCACTCCACTAAGGGAAGCGCGAAACACGACGATGTTACAAAGGTTGTCGAGGCTACAAAAATCGCCAAAGAAGAAAATCCCGACCTTAAACTTGACGGGGAATTCCAGCTTGACGCCGCTATTATTCCAAGCGTCGGAGAACTTAAAGCACCCGGCAGTGAGGTTGCCGGAAAGGCTAACGTACTGGTATTTCCTGACCTTGACGCCGGAAACATCGGCTATAAGCTTGTTCAGAGACTCGCTAAGGCGGAAGCTTACGGTCCTATTACTCAGGGTATCGCCAAACCTGTAAACGATTTGTCAAGAGGCTGTGTCGCAGAGGATATTGTCGGCGTTGTCGCTATTACCGCTGTTCAGGCTCAGCTTTCCGGTAAATAAGAATTTTATTTTATTATTCACATAAACGTAATACTGAAACTGATATAAGTATTTCGTTTTTGTGAATAATAATTTTTATAAACGTTTATTCAGCGTTATATTTTTTATAAAATTTATTACAAAGTTATGAAGGAGACAGACAATGAAAATTTTAGTTATTAACTGCGGCAGCTCATCTTTAAAATATCAGTTGTACAACATGGATGACGGAAATGTTCTCGCTAAAGGTCTTGTTGAGAGAATCGGCATAGACGGCTCTAATCTTCAGCATACCCCCGCCGGAAAGGAAAAGGTTGTTTTTACACAGCCCCTTGCCGACCATAACGAAGCTATAAAGCTTGTTATAGAAAAGCTTACGGACAAAGAGGTTGGTGTTATTTCTGACCTTAAAGAAATTAACGGCGTGGGTCACAGGGTAGTCCACGGAAGCAAGTATTTCAGCAAGTCCTGTATCGTTACGGATGAGGTTAAAGACGCTATCAGAAAGTGTTTTGACCTTGGGCCTTTGCACAATCCCGCTAATCTTATGGGTATCGAGGCTTGCGAGAAGCTTATGCCGGGAACTCCTCAGATTACTGTTTTCGATACCGCTTTCCATCAGACTATGCCCGAAAAGGCGTATATGTACGCCCTTCCTTACGAGTATTATGAAAAATACGATATAAGAAGATACGGTTTCCACGGTACAAGCCATAAGTATGTTTCCGCGAGAGCTGTCGATATGCTCGGAGGAAAAAATGACGCTAAAGTTATTACCTGCCATTTAGGAAACGGCTCAAGTATCGCGGCTATCAAAAACGGAGAGGTTATTGATACGACAATGGGACTTACGCCTCTTGAGGGGCTTGTTATGGGTACAAGATGCGGCGATATTGACCCCGCTATTGTTCTTTATCTTATGAATAAAGAAAATCTTTCCACTCAGGAAGTTGACACTATCATGAATAAAAAATCAGGCGTTCTTGGTATTTCGGGTGTTTCCAGCGACTTCAGGGATATCGAGGCGGCTATGAACGACGGAAACGAGAGAGCAAAACTTGCTTTGGATATGTTCCATTATAAAGTGGCTAAATATATCGGCGAGTATTATGTCGCTCTTGGCGGCGCTGACGCTATTGTATTTACGGCGGGTCTTGGAGAAAACAGCAAAACAAGCAGACTTGCTATATGCGAGTATCTTAAATGCTTAGGCGTTGAAATTGATGACGAGAAAAACGGCGTCAGAGGAAAAGAAATTGATATCGCTGCGGAAAATTCCAGAATCCGCGTTCTTGTAATTCCTACCAATGAGGAATTAATGATTGCTCAGGATACCAAAGAACTTCTTGACAAATAATATATATTGATGATATAATAGCCAATGGACTGATTATTCGGGCGAAACAGGAGTGTTTTTATGATTATTGACGTTAGTAATTTTATTGACGGTGAGACAAGAGCGGTTTCCTTTTCCGAAAATGTCTTTGTACCTGAAAATTATTGCGTAAACAATAACGCCGACGTTAAAATCTCCGGTGAAATCTCAAACGATAAGGGAAAGTTTCATTTTGTCGGTAAGGTTCGCGCGGGTTTGCGTCTGAGATGCGATTTGTGTCTTGAGCCTTTTGACACGGAATTGAATTTTACTGTTGATGAAGTTTTTTCCGAGGAATTTGGCGGGATTGATTATGAAAATGATTTTTTTACTTTTTCTGATAAGAAAATTAATCTTGAGGACGCCGTTATAAGCGGTATTTTGCTCAATATTCCAATGAAAGCGGTTTGTTCCGACGACTGTAAAGGTTTGTGCGGTATTTGCGGGCACAATCTTAACGAGGGCGCCTGCGGCTGTGACAGAACCTTTGTTAATCCTGAATTTGAAAAATTGAAGGCTCTTTTTGAGGAAAATGAAGAGGAGGTGTAATATAAATGTCTATTTGTCCTAAGGGTAAGATGTCTAAATCTAAAAGAGATAAAAGAAAAGCTCAGAGTTGGAAAATTGCAACTCCTACTTTGGTTGCCTGCAGTAAATGCGGGGAATTAACAAGACCTCACAGAGCGTGCAGAGCTTGCGGCTCTTACAATAAAAGAACAGTTCTGAATGTAGACTGATGTCTATGATATAAGGCGACTTGTGTATATTCATAAGTTGCCTTTTGTTTATTTGCACACGCCGATGCGGAGGAGCTATACCACCTGAATGGCGCGTCGGCGGCGCGAGGGCAGAAATGCTGAAAGGAAATTTTTAAGGAAACTCCGCGCAAAAGAAAATAAAAATAATTTTTCAGACTTAAAATTTCCCTTATCGTGTCATTTTCGGGGAAAAATAACACTGATACTTCAGTTTTTTTTGAAAAATTATTTTTGTCTTTTAATTATGCGGTATTTCTTTAAAAAAAGACACGGAAATCAATTTTTGAAATTTTTAGTTTTTTTTGGAACCTTTTTCTATCGTAAAAAGGCTGGCCGCAAAGAAGTGCGGGCGGCGAAGCCGACTTTTGCGAAGCAAAAGCACTGACCCAAATGCTTGACCTAAACTTTATTTCGGCTACGCCGCAAAAATTGATTTCCGTGAAAAAAAGATTATCAACATTCTGTACTTAGCGGGTATGACTCTGAAAAGGGCAGTCTCAGTTCCATTTTCAGAACAGGCTATAGCAATTCTTAGAGTAAATAATTCCTTGATATATCAAGGAATTTTATGAATTGCTGTAATACGCGCAGTGTTTTTTTAAAACGGTTTGATACATGGAGGACTTTTTATGAGTGATATTATTATTGCTGTAGATGCTATGGGCGGCGATAATGCTCCTTTTGAAATTGTTAAGGGTTGTGTTTTTGCGGCAGGTGAACATAAAAATATTAAAATTATTCTTGTTGGGCGCGAGAATAACGTTCAAAACGAATTGGATAAATACAATTATGATAAATCAAGAATAGAAGTTGTTAATGCCGAAGAAGTTATTGCTACCGATGAGAGTCCTACCGCCGCGATTAAAAACAAAAAAAATTCTTCGATGGTTATCGGGCTTAATCTGGTTAAAGAAGGAAAAGCCGCCGCTTTTATCTCAGCGGGCAATACGGGCGCTCTCCTTACGGGGGCGGTTACTATCATTAAAAGAATAAAAGGCGTTGAAAGGCCCGCTTTGGGTACTCTTATGCCTATGGAAAACGGAAAAAGCTCTTTGCTTATCGACGCGGGCGCAAATGTGGACGCAAAACCATCGTTTCTTGTTCAATTCGCTAAAATGGGTTCCGTTTATATGGAAAATGTTATGGGAATCGAAAATCCTAAGGTCGGACTTATTAATATCGGCGCCGAAAAGGAAAAAGGCAATACCCTTACCAAAGAGACTTATGAGCTTCTTGAACAGTCAGATATTAATTTTGTCGGCAATATTGAGGCCAGAGATTTGTTTCTGGGCAAGGTTGATGTTATGGTTTGCGACGCTTTTGTCGGAAACGTTGTTCTTAAATTCGCCGAAGGGTTTGTCGGAAGTATAATGAGAATTATTAAAAGAGAACTTATGGCGGGTTTATTGTCAAAAATAGGCGCTCTGCTTTCGGCGGGGGCTTTTAAGAGACTTAAAAAATATTTTGATTACTCAAAAGTAGGCGGCGCGCCTTTTATCGGTCTTAGCGGTCTTGTTGTCAAGGCACACGGAAATTCGGAGGAAAAAGACGTCGTCGGAGCCATTAATCAATGTATTAAATTTATAGAAAGTGACATTACTAATAAAATACAGGAAAAAATATAATTTAGCTATTGTAAATTGTTTAAATATTTAGTATATTATAGGTATATGGCGAGAATTTAACTGATGAGTATCCCTTAATTATTCGGGGGATTTTCCTGAATGTTTTTCCCGCGGTTAATTTTACGGAAACGTTGACTATTCAAAGTTCGGACGTTTTCCTATATATTTTTTTAAGGAGTGTAAAAAAATGGAATTTGAAAAAGTTAAAGAGATTATTGCTGAACAGATGAGTATTTCTGAAGAAGAAATTACTATGGAGACATCTTTTACTGATGATTTGGGCGCGGATTCTTTGTATATTTTCCAGATTATTTCAGAACTTGAGGAAAATTTTGATATTGAATTTGAAAACGACGACGCTGAAAATATTAAAACAGTAGGGGATGCTGTTGAGTATATCAAAAAGGCTCAAAGCAAATAATTTTTTTTAGCCATTGATGTTTTATGGTCTTTTAAACCTACGAGGAAATATCGGAAAGAATGAACAAATTAAAAATCAAAAAAATTATTTCGTATTTCCTTAACTTTAATGTGTAATATCACAAGGGGGCGTTAAAAATATTAATGCCCCTTTGTGATGTTATAACGACAGAAAGGATTGAGTTTTTATGGGATTGGATATAGGTTATAAATTTGAAAACGAGACTCTGCTCAGTATTGCTATTACACATAGCTCTTTCGCTCATGAGTCTAAAGAAAATATTGAAAACAATGAAAGATTTGAATTCTTGGGCGACGCTGTATTAGAGTTCGCTATAAGCAGTTTTATTTTTAATAAATTTCCTGAACTTCCCGAAGGAGAACTTACTAAACTAAGGGCAAGCATTGTATGTGAGGGAAATCTCTCAAAAGTGGCGAGAGAACTTAATTTAGGTGATTTTCTGAGACTTGGCAAAGGAGAAGAACATACGGGCGGCAGGGAAAGGGATTCTATATTAGCCGACGCTATGGAAGCGATTTTTGGCGCGGTATATTTAGACGGCGGTATTGAAAAAGCTTCTGATTTTATCGTCAATCTTATGAAGCCCTCTGTTTTTGAACTCAGAAAAAATTTTAAGTTTAACGACTGCAAAACTTATTTACAGGAAATTATTCAAAGCAAAAGTCAGGACGCTCTTGAATATACTATTGTAAGGGAAAACGGCCCTGCTCACGACAAGGTTTTTGTTGTTGAGGTTTCTCACAGGGGTAAAATACTTGGGGAAGGCTCCGGAAAAAAT
The DNA here is from genome assembly GCA_964384005.1 of uncultured Lachnospiraceae bacterium. Lineage (GTDB taxonomy): Bacteria > Bacillota > Clostridia > Lachnospirales > CAG-274 > MGBC114079. Next base: position 10,632 of record CAYLJL010000032.1, read on the forward strand.
AAAAAAGAGGCTGAACAAAACGCCGCTTTTGACGCTATTAAAAAAATTGAGGGGTAGTATGGCAATTTACAAAATTTTTGGCAATTCTTAAAACGCTGTTTACAGAAAATCATAAAATTAAGGAAATACCGACAAATTACAGCAATCCAATTTATTAATAAAAAATTTTAAGGAAAGCGCGGTTTTCCGCGGACCGCGCTTATGCGGCCAAAGCACTGAACAGCCTGCGGAGCTTTGGAGGCATAGCCCCATA
>CAYLJL010000033.1:0-5404 GCA_964384005.1 uncultured Lachnospiraceae bacterium
TGCTGATGAGATAGCTACGGAGGCGGAATTCTTCTCATTTGGTACAAACGACCTTACCCAGATGACTTTTGGTCTTTCAAGAGACGACGCCGGAAAAATTTTAAATGATTATATCGATAAACACATATTTGAGGTTGACCCGACCGCAAGACTTGATAAAAGCGGCGTAGGTACCCTTGTTAAAATGGCTGCCGAAAAGGGCAGAAGTGTTCGACCTGACATTAAACTCGGTATATGCGGTGAACACGGCGGTGACCCGTCAAGTATTACTTTCTGCCACGATACGGGACTTTCTTATGTATCCTGCTCTCCTTATCGTGTGCCAATCGCAAGACTCGCAGCAGCTCAGGCGCAGATTAAAAATCCGAGAAAATAGGTGTACGGTCGATTGTCCGTGATAAATTCACAAGGAAAATTACTATATAGCAGACCTGTTCAGTAACTCCAGCAACGTCGCTTGACAGACATTTTTTCCGTTGTTTTGCTATAGGTTATTGAACAGGTATAGTGAACGGCAATATAATTTGTCGTTCACTATATAATATGAATGTATACGGCAGTATAGGGAATTTTTGCCGGTGCAAGAACGGTTATATTTAATCACCGTCTTATAAGTAAACGAATTTATTTCGTTTACTGTAGTTTTTGACAGTAAACGCTGATTAAGCTGAGGAAACTCCGGATAATTCAAATGTATGTGAGAATAAATTCTGATTTATGTTAAAAGGTGTTTCTTTAAAATCAAAAACAGTTTTTTATTTGGAAAATTGTTTTTGATGGTTTAAATCGGCGTTTTTTTAATAATTAAAGTGAATGACAAAATAATTTGTCTGATGAAAAATATGACTTTTGGAAATGACATTGCTGTTTCTCTGAAAGTCATACGGAAAATTTTTGCGGTTTTCGCAAGCGCGTTGAGTGAACGAATTTATTTCCTTTATTATAAAATATGATTTTTATACAGTCCTCTGATAAAAAAACAATTTGAAAATATTTTTGTTGAAAAATAGTTTCATATAGTGTAAAATGATATTAATAACAGATATATGATGAACTTAAATAGGTATAGACTGGAATGTAAAAAAATATTTATATAAGAGATACTTAACGAGTTATTATTATATCATTTTATGGCAATTTTAAAAATCTTCAGCGTAAAACAATAAAAGAATTCATTTATATATCAAGTTTTATTAATATAAATCTTGTTTCTTAATTATTTTATTGTTTCGCTATGTATGTTTCCGATAAGTTTATTCGTTTTTAAAAACGCCGCTAAAGTTTTGGAAACGTATTAACGCAAAGTTTTTATCGTTGTATTTTATTTTTGAGTTGTATGGTATTTCTTTTATAAAATATACCTAAGTTTTAGTATTTATTAAAACTTTTAAGATTTATACAAATACATAGAAAAGAGGAACTGATTATGGAAAAATTAAAATTAACCGATGTAATTGATATTAATTATCTTCAGGCCGTTCAGGACGCCTTTTCTGAAGCTACGGGAATGGCTTCGATTTCTGTTGATACTTCGGGCGTTGGAGTGACAAAGCCAAGTAATTTTCATGATTTTTGTATGAAGCATACGAGAGGCTGTTCGGAAGGTTTAAGAAGGTGCGAGGAATGCGACAGACGAGGCGGCGAAGACTCCATCTCGACAGGCAGACCCGCTGTTTATCCCTGCCACGCCGGCCTTACTGATTTTGGCGTGCCGATTATTATGGACGGACAACATATCGGAAGTATTATCGGCGGGCAGGTTATTACTCATGAACCTGATGAGGAGTATTTCAGGGGAGTCGCGAGAGAACTTGGGATAAACCCTGACGAATATGTTGAGGCTGTCAGAAAAATTCCTGTTTTAACGGATAAGCAGGTAAGGGGCGCGGCAAATCTTTTAGGTCTTATCGCGTCAAAAATATGCGAGCAGGCTAATATTAATTTTTCTCTTGAGGAAGACAGCAGGATTGTTGAGGAAAATATCACATCTATCAGAGATATTTTAAAGGAATTTTATGAGGATTCCGAAACTCTTAACAGAAGTCAGACGGAACTTACCGCAGAGATTGATAAAATTACCAAATTACTTAAAGAGATAAATAATGTGGCAAAACTTGTTTCATCTATTGCCGATGAAACTCAGATGATAAGCTTTAACGCTTCGATTGAGGCGGCAAGAGCAGGTGAACAGGGTAAAAGTTTCACAATTATCGCGGGTGAAATCAGAAACCTTTCTGAACAGTCAAAGGATATGGTAGCGAGTGTTCAGAATTTTACGTCGAATATCGGAAGTTCCGTTCAGAAAACAAGCGCTTACAGCAAAAAATGTATTGAAGCTATAGACGACGAGCTTGAGGGACTAAAGGCTATTGAAGACAATGTTAATAGAATAAAAGAACGTCTTGAGAGAAAACATAAATGAAATCTTTTATCGGTGTGCCTGTGAGGGGTATGCCGATAAATATTTTATTGAGAGGGTTAATTAATGGGGAATGCAAATAAAAATATTTGGGTGTTAATCATTATTATGGCCGCGGGACTTGTTATAGGAGGTTTTATAGGAACGATTTTTGAAAATGTCGCGTATTGCTCATGGCTTAATTACGGAAAAACTTTTGGTTTGAATCAACCTGTTGTTTTAAATCTTGACATAATTCTTATTTCTTTTTCGTTTTCTCTGAAATTTTCTATATCAGGTATTATCGGTATGGTTATCGCTGTTATTGTATATAAAAAAATATAAAGGAGTTTTAAAATGTCTATGTTTATTTTAGCATCGGCTTCTCCGAGAAGAAGTGATATTTTAAATCAAATCGGCATTGAATTTAAAGTTATTGAAAGTAATGCCGATGAGGAGATATCTGATAAATGTCCGCCTGAAAAGTATGTTGAGATTTTGGCGGAGAGAAAGGCGGAAGCTGTTTTTAATAATATTTCCAAATCGGAAGACGAGGTTGTTGTTATCGGCGCCGATACAATAGTTGTGTATGGTCATGAAATCCTTGGAAAACCGAAGGATAAAAAAGACGCTTTTAACACGCTGAGAAAGCTTCAGGGAAATAAACACAGCGTTTATACGGGGATAAGCGTTTTTTATAAAAGTGATAATGGCGTGGTAAAAAAAACAAATTCGGATAAAACAGACGTTTATATGCTCCCTTTAACAGATGGTGAGATTTTGAATTATATAGAATCAGAAGAACCTTTGGACAAAGCGGGTTCTTATGCCGTTCAAGGAAAGGGCGCGGTTATTATAGAAAAAATAGACGGGGATTTCTACACCGTTGTCGGAATGTCGCCGTCTAAATTATATAAGATGCTTAGCAGTATTGGGGTGAAAATTAAATTTCAGAATGATGATAAATAGTGTTTTCTTAATATTTTGCAATTTTAGTGAAGCCATAAAAGAATAAACATACAAGTTTTAATGAAATCCGCTTAAAATCTGATATACTAAGAAATTATTTTGTTGTTTCGCTCTGAAAATTCTGCGGATTTCTATAATTGAAAAGAAGGCTATTTTTTAGCTTTTTCCCGACTATGTACATATAATAAATGGAAAGGCTGATTTGTCAGCCTTTCCATTTGATTTTTACGCCATATTTATAATTTTCAATTCTTTTGAGTAAGAAAGGTCGATTAATGTTCCGTCGAGGGTGGATACTATCGGCAAGGTGGGAAAATTCGGATTTATAAAAACAACCTGTGCTGTTTTTTTGTTTGAAAGCTGAACATAGGAGCTTATATATGTATAGGCTATATTTTTAGTAAACTGTAAAAGCACTTTTGTATCAAGCAGACCTAAAAACATATGGTCAAATTCATTTATTATATCAAAAGGACAGCGCTTTTTTAAATATATAAGATTGTCATACTCGTTGCATACAGCGACAATTTTACTTATCATATTCAAATCATTGCCTTTTAAACCTTTAGGATAGCCGGAGCCGTCAATTCTCTCATGATGAGTGAGAACGGCTTGTTTTATGTCATCGTCAAGATTCTGATAAAGAAGAATTTCATATCCCATTTCAGGGTGCTTTTTAAATTTAAAGAGTTTTTCCCCGACTAAAAAGCTTTCTTTGGCGATTTCTTTTTCCGGAAGGTCAATCGCTGTTTTTCCGATATCGTGAAGAAGCCCCGCTATGGCGGCTTTTTCGATTTCATCATTGTCAAGTTTCATCCATGACGCGCAAATATGCGACAGAACCGCTACATTTATACTATGAGCATATGTGTCGTCATCCATTTTATTGATATAATTTACATACTGTATTAAATCGCTTGAACAATTAGCTGTGGTTATTATGCTGTCGACTATACCGAAAAGCTCGTCCTGATTAGTGTTCCCCCCGTTTTTTAAAGCGTCAATACATCCTTTGAGCTCATCAATTTTTTTCTCATAGGTTTCTTGAAAACGTTTAAATTCGGGATTATCCAAGACAGGATTATCGTTTTCTTTTCCTTTTGGGATTTCTTTTTTTTTGCCCTCGGTGACAAAAGGCTTATTTCTTTTATCTATTGAATATTCCCATATTTCCACAAAATGAATATCGCTGTTTTTTTCGAGTTTTTTATAACTTACATTATCAAGTCTTGTGTTTTTTGTGAGAATTACCGTTCCGTTTTTTGTAACGGCATCTTTTGCCAAAATCATATTTGGGCATAACCCACTTATTTTAATGTGAACCGTGTTTTGTGAGGAATCCAAATATAATCACTCCTTTTTTGTAAAATAAAACTTTTATTTTTAATATTAACTGAGAAAATATGCGGGAAAATACCACACAAAAGGCTATAAAAATAATTTTTCAGAATTAATACCGTTAATACCGTCAAAAGTTCGGTTGAAAAAACGACGCTTCCGCTGAATTTTTTGACGTTTACATTAAAACTATTTTTATTTTTTATTATGCGGTATTTATATATAGCAATTCGCAAAATCTTTAGTGTGAATATATAAAAGAGTACATTTATATATCAGATTTTATTAAAAATTGCTTGTTCATTCTTTTATTGGTTCGCTATAGATTAATATTAAAAATATACTTACAAATAATTATATACTTTTTTTCACAAAATGGCAAATATTTTTTTCAAAAAAGCTTTGAAGGCAAAATAACAAAATGAGTAAAGAAAAAATTAAAAAAATAAAAATTTTAATCTATTTTGTACAATATTTATGTTGATTTCCTTTCTATAATTAGGTATAATATTATATATTAATATTTGAATTGATATATAATTAAAAAAATATTAATCAAAGCTAATCAAATTTAATTAATATAAACATACGTATTTTAAACGATACAGCCAATTATAATCTTTTTTTGGTATGTTTAATTGTGTGGTTTATATTAGTTGTATTTTAAGAAAGGAGTTTTTTCATGAAAAAGTTTGCTGC
>CAYLJL010000033.1:5414-10877 GCA_964384005.1 uncultured Lachnospiraceae bacterium
AGCTGTAATTTCTGTGAGCGGCTGTTTAACATCATCTTTTGCGCAAAATATTGAAAATACCGTCTCTGAATCAGAAGCGGAGGCTTCTGAAGGCATTAGTCTCGCGGCATCTCCGGTACTCGCCTTTCCGGGGGCACAGGGCGGCGGTCAGTTCGCTACAGGCGGACGAGGCGGAACAGTGTATCATGTCACAAATCTTAATGACAGCGGTACGGGTTCTTTCCGTGACGCTGTGAGCGGTTCAAACAGAATTGTCGTTTTTGATGTGGGAGGAACCATTGAGCTTAAAAGCAATATCTTAGTAAGCAATAATGTGACTATCGCCGGACAGACCGCTCCAGGCGGAATGGGTATTACTCTTAAAAATTATAAGTTGGGTATGAGCGGAGACAATATTATCGTAAGATATATAAGTTCACGTCCCGGTACCGGAGGCAGCAATAATGACTATGACGCATGGGGCGGCGCGAAAGGCTCAAACTCTATAATTGACCATTGCTCCTTAGGCTGGGCAATAGATGAACAATGGGGACTTTACTCAAATAATATGGACTATACGGTTCAATACACTATTATAGGACCGGCTAACTCTTTCGGCGGTCACTCAAAGGGTATTCACGGTTTTGGTATAATGTTCGGAAAGGGCAACGCTTCATGGCACCATAACCTTATAGTTCATAATATATCAAGAAACTTCAGAGGTAAGGTTGAGGGAACCAATGTCATGGACTACATAAACAATGTTGTGTATGACTGGGGTTATCAGACCGCTTACGGTACTTTCGGACACCTTAACTACGCTAACAATTATTATAAAGCCGGTAATTCCACTACGGGCGGTTATAATTATCTGAATTTCTCAAGCGGTTCAAACTATGAGAAATATAAATTTTATTTAGAGGGCAACAAAATGGAAAACGCTGACGGAACTATGAGAGACGACGGAACAAAAAACTGGTCGCTTGTTAATTTCGGAAGCACATATAACGAAGCCAACGGGTATGGCGAGCCATATTACAGAACGAATACCCATATGCCTATTACAGTAAACGGAGTGGATACTTCCGTCGCTCTTAATATGGATACCGCCGACGAGGCTTTTGATATTGTCACACAGTATGCAGGAGCGGGTATAAGTCCTGAATGCAAGCCCAAAATCGACCTTGAGGTCTGCAGCGACGCTATAAACGGAACGGGTAACATTACCGGTACTGATGTAAATAATCCGGGCAGCTACGCAAGCGATATTGAAAAATATCATATGACACAGGTTGATTACGCGGATTATTATCCGGCGCCTATTCTTAAAAAAGAAATTGTTGACAGCGATAACGACGGTATGCCCGATGAATGGGAGATTGAGAGAGGACTTAATCCGAACGACGCAAGCGACGCTAACGGAAACTATCGTAAAGATGAGGCGGAATATAATGAATATACCAATATTGAGTATTATCTTAACGATTTGACTGTTAATTCTTTCCCAGAGGGAGTTGTTCCGCTGACTGTCCCCGCTAAAAGCTCAACAGTTACTGTTGACCCTTCCGCTGATGAAGTCGAGGGAGAAAGCTATAAAACAATCACTGACGCTTTGGCATATATAAAGTCCAATACATCAAAGGCAAGAAAAACAATTTATGTCGCTCCGGGAACATATAACGAGAATATTACTGTTGACCAGAGTGAAATCAGTATAAGACCTGTGGACGGCTCAACAGGAGAGATAAAGATTTCAAGTCTTACCGTTACGTCTTCGGCGGAAGGTATTGCCGTAAACGGAATTTCTCTGGGAAGCTGTACCGTTTCCGCGGATAAGGCGACATTTGAGGGATGTAAATTTTTAAATACCGATGTTTCTGTGACAGTGGACAATAAAGCGAGGGCTTATTTGAAAAATTGTACAATGAGCGGTACTGTGGCGGCGGATTCGAGGGTTGTGCTTAATGGCTGTACAATCAGTGCGGACGATTTTATTACAAAAAGTACGAGGGCCTCGGGCGACAGCTATGGTATGCTTGTTATAAACTCTGTTATTATTGGTACGGGAAGCACTTTATTGGGAGATGTGTCACAAGCGAACGGTCAGGTTGTATATTATAACTGTACAATGAGCGGTGTTACCACTGAAAGCTGCGATTCGGAGTCAAAGAAAAAAATCAGAGTCTCAAACTGCGATACGGGCGGAACAGAACTGGTATATGTTACAAATGTATCTGAATATGATTTCTGGGAAAAATTCTCGCCTTTTACTCATCTGAAACAGAGATACGGCGCAAGCGCGGATAACTGGAATCCCGATGGATTTGACGAGCTTACTCCTCAGAAGAGGTTACAGGAGATTGCGGACAGCGTTTCTGTTCCTACAGGTTTAATTCTTGCGGACACGGAAGTTGTTCACGAATATCCGGGAGATACTGACGTGAAATTTACGTGGACGTCATCAGACACAAGCTGTTTTAACAATAATACTATTCTTATAGGCGACTATGGAAGCGGTGTTAAATACGCTGTCCTCACTTTAGTGGTGTCAAAGGAAGGACTTACTTCTGTTGAGAAGAAATTTAACATTATTGTCGGCTCTGTAGTTGAGGACGACAGTAATATAATTGATTTTGAAAAATATAATGTCGGCGATGAGGCCGCAGAATTAAAGGCGTCCTTTGAGCGTGGAAGCAATAATAACATAACTTGGGGCGTTGTGGATAATATTAATGATGAAAATCTTGAAAATCACAACAATATTTTCCAGATAAAGCAATCCGGCAAAACGGGTGATGATATATATAATTTTATCTATAATTTCGAAGAAAAGCCTGAAAAAGTTGTTGAGGCGGATTTTGATATTTTTGTAGGTGAATTGTCTCCCGGCGGTTATTTTGAGGTTTATTTAAGAGGTGATATGGGTATCGGCCAGTTAAGAATTACCGGCGCGAGCAGCGATAAAACCAATAATATTGCCTATTATGTGGACGGGTCAAACGCCGGAACTCTCGCAAGTAATGTGGATTTCTCAAAATGGTACAGAATGAAAATGATTGTAAGTACAATGGGCATTACCAACGGAACAGCGCCCAAGGTAGATTACTATATTTATGACGGAAGCGGAAACAAAATAGCCGAAATGCTTAATGCGGCGCCAGCGGGGAAAGGTTTCAGTGCTGAAAACGCAAATCAATTTGTAACTAATCAATTTCAATTCAGACCAAACAGAGGTTTTGATATATGCGAATTCTACATTGACAATATTCTCTATAAGGACTTGACGGAAGTCGCGGAGAAAGACGCTGAAGGATTTGAGTCAAGCTATGTAATGAACGAGGGCGACAGGCTCCCTGTTTATGGAAATCAGCTTTCTGATATTACATGGAGAACTGTTGACGGACAAACAGACGTTGTAAATTCCGACGGTACTATTAATTATGATAAATGCGGAACTGCCGTAATCAAAGTGAAAGGAACCGTAAGTTACGGCGAAAACCTTAAAGGAACAGCTGAAACAGACGAGATTGTTCTTATTGTAAACGGAACGGGCGTCAACACCGATGTGACTTCGGATAAATATTTCAGCGATACCGATGATTTCAGCGGTTGGTACAAGGAATATAATCAGGCCGCTATAGGAATACTTCTTGATGATACCGCAAATGTATACGGAAACAGCACAGCTAAGGTGAAGCTTCCGAATAAAGCCGTATTTAAGAAATTCAGCAATCCGGCAAACAGCGGAAAGGTTACCTTTACTACTGATTTTCTCACGGACTCAAGCGGAAGAACTTTCCGTATATATCTTGAAAACGCCGCGACAGAAGATGATGGAAAGGGATATGGAACAGCGGCTTTTGGCAGCACTAACATTTTCTACCATATGACGGATATCGGCGGAACTACTTATGTTATTACGTCGGATACTCCGAGCGCCAGCGACACTACTGCGGAAAATCAGGCGCTTGGAAAGCTTGAACCAAATAAATGGTACAGAATACAGATTGATTTGGATTTTGACAGCAAAACGGCTGTTACAAACGCTTATCTCCACGGAACAGACGGTACTTACAATCCTGAAGCTATAAGTACGACGCCTGTGGGAACGGTTACGTCAAATCTTATTTCAAAAACTCCTCTGGAGCTTAAACAAATAAGACTTGTCAGAACGGCTGCCGGAAATGTTTATTTTGATAATGTTTCCGTAGACGGGCCTAAGAGCGTTACGGGAGTTTTAATTGCTCCGACAGAGGTTTCAATAAATATCGGAGCTACTTATCAGTTATATACGGTTGTTTCTCCGTCGGAGGCCTCTGATAAAAGCGTAAGCTGGAGCTCAAGCAATACTGACGTGGCTACGGTAGATGAAAACGGACTTGTGACGGCAAAAGCTGCCGGTAACGCGGTAATTACGGTTAAGACAACGGACGGCGAGTTTACCGCTGTATCTAATATTACTGTTAAATCCGGTGATGTTACAGGAGTTGCCGTTACTCCAACAAGCGCTACAATAAATGCGGGAGAGACTTATCAGCTTAACGTGGCTGTTACTCCGTCAGACGCTTCTGATAAAAGCGTAAGCTGGAGCTCAGGCAATACTGACGTGGCTACGGTAGATGAAAACGGACTTGTAACGGCAAAAGCTGCCGGCAATGCGGTGATTACGGTAAGAACAACAGATGGCGGCTTTACCGCTGTGTGCAATATTACTGTTAAATCCGATGAAGTTCTTTTAGGCGATGTCGATGGTAACGAAGTTCTTGAGGTCAGAGATGCTGTTCTTACCTTAAACTATGTTTTGAATAAAGGCAACGCTGATATTGAGGATGATTATATTGAGCGTATGAATGTAATGGGTAATGAGGAAATTACCGCGGCAGACGCGGCTTATATACTTAATATGGTATTAAGTGACGGTGAATGACAGCCGGTACAGTAATTATTGACGTGCGATAATTTATTGACAGATGGTATAATAATTTTATTCAAAAAGAGGTATTATGGAAAATTTCCGCAATATCTCTTTTTGTATATCTATAAAGGGCAGACAGAGGCCCCGATTTACAAAAGGAGAGAAGGGGATAAAAACAGTCTGCTTCTTGATTGATTCGCGGGTTAAAGAATTGAGTGTCAAATGTTTCTGTGATTTTTTTACAGCGATTTGTAAAATTTTAAAAACGAAACAATAAAATAATTCCCTGATATATCAGGTTTTATTAAAGCTTGTACGGGTATTCTTTTATTGTTTTACTATAATATGATTAGACTTCTTTCGAAACTTCATGACAATAGAAGTATCGTCAAAAAAATTATTTAATTAAGGAAACACCGCACAATTCAAAAAATAAAAATAATTTTTCGAAAAAATTGAAGTGTTAGTGTTATTTTTCTCGAAAAATGACACGGTAACGGAAATTTTAAGTTTGAAAAATTATTTTTATTATCCTTTGTGCGGTGTTTCCTTAAATATTTCTTAACGCT
>CAYLJL010000034.1:0-10767 GCA_964384005.1 uncultured Lachnospiraceae bacterium
TGCGATAGAAAAAGGTTCCAAAAAACTAAAAAAATTTTAAAAATTGATTTGCGTGAGAAAAAGTTACTTTTATTTGACAATAAGACAAAATTTACTTATAATTAGAATTGTGGGCAACGTGAAAATGCCGTCAGAGGTATTATCTTCATTCTTTTATTGTTTCGCTATAGTAAAACAATTTTTTATTTAATTATGGAAAATTTCTTATATATTTATCGTTATAGTCTCATATAACGTGTAAAAATAGAATATATTCGGCGAAAGAGGTGTTTTAATGGGACTTCAAAATGCAGAGAATAAAAAATATAAGGTTTTAAAAGGGAAAAAAATTTATGAAAAGGGCAGACCGATTAACGAACTTGCTATTATTATAAAGGGGAAAGCTTCTGTTATCGGGGTGTTTGGAAAGGTTTTATGGGGCTCCGGCGCGGTATTGGGACTTTCTGACATCGCGAGCGGCAATTATATTTTTGATTATATAGCGGAGGAGGACTGTGAAATTCTCGCCTATACTATAAATGAAAATTATGACGCGGAATCGCTTATTGAGGAAAATATCCAGTTTTCCGGTCTTATGGTTTCAACGGTTACAAGACAGGCGTCCGCTATGATTTCCATTTATGATAATTTTCTTTCCCAATGTTCCGCTTTACATGACGCCTTAGAAGAAAACAGAGAAGAATATCTTGGATACTGTAAGAAATTTTCGGTTATACCGGGGGATATTGAGGAAGTTGAAATCGCCCGGATTCCTGAAACGGGACAGAACGCTACTATTGAATTAATGGATTATTGCAGAAATCTTAACGAGTTTCCCCTTGACTCATTAAAGGCTTTTTTTTCCGGCAGCAGTAATGTGACTTATTACAATGTACTTATTACAAGCAGGCTTATTAAAGATTTGAATCTCGCTATATTAAATATGCTTAAATATATACAGACATATAAAGAACTGCTTATCGGAACGGAGAAAAAAGACTTATTATATTGTTATTCCACTCTTGCCCTTGAGGTGGGCAAAAAGGGCGTTGATATTTCCGTTATTCTCAGGGGCATCGACAAGGTTTCAGACGCTGCCGGGGATATAGACATGATAGATAAAAATATAGTCGAAAAGGCTCTTAAAGACCATCAGGACAGAATTGATTTTCTCTATAAGGTGCCTTCCGACGACAGCGGGAACGAGGAAGAAACGGAATTCAAATTACGCCTGATGTATACGGAAAATGAGATTGCGGAGGCAAGAAGCAACCTTAAAAACTCCATTGAGCATATTTTAAGCTTTTCAAATCTTGATGAGGAAAAACGGGGTAATTTTATTCGTCTTGTTACCGCGTACGGAAATCTTAAAGACCCTTCAGGCTCAGACGATAACTCTGTAAATATACGCAGGCAGATTACAAAGATTTTTTACGAGATTTATGAACAGGTGTTTTTTAATTATATTGAGAAAGATACGACTGACACCGTTATAGATATGTTTTTAAACTTTGGCTTTATGGACGAAAGACTTGTTGACGAGTCTCAGGCTTTAGACCTCTATTATCTTAACAAATCTACGGGAGATAAAAGAATTTTTATGCTTAAAGACTGGCTTACCGCTATTTACAGGGGTGACGAGGAACCCTCGAAAAGCGAATTTGATATAGATTATCAGGAAAATTTAAGAGAAATTAAACGAAATCAGCTTATGACTCCCGAACAGGAGAGAGCGTATCTCTCAGACCAGAAGGGGAAGGTTATTTATGAGATTAACAATATGGTCAAGGCTACCAATAAAATTACTTTCGGCAGAGTAAGCTCTTTCTGTCCGGTACTTTCAAAGCATAATTTATGCGATGATTTACAAAGGGCGTATGTTTCTCCTGACAGAATAAACAGTATTATAAATAAAGTCCTTAAAATAGATTATTCCTTATTCTACAGGGAATGTATGTACCAGAACAGCACTATTGACAACAATAACGAGCGCATTATGAAAGAGGTAAGGCCATATTTTATACTTATGCCGAATTTTGGCTCAAGGTGTATTATGTGGCAGGATATCGCCGGAAGAAAAAAAGATACCCCGGCGAGGATTGTTATTTCTTCCTTTAACTTTGAGGACCTTAATGAAATTCTTGTGGCTACTTTCGCCAGATTCAGATGGGAACTCTGCAAAAATATGCAGGGCGTGCGATGGAGCGATATCACAAGCAAATCCCTTACAAGCGAATATTATGATTATCTCCAGTTCTATAAGAAAAACAGGGATTTGAGCGAAAAGACAAAAGAAAAAATTAAACTTATCGTTCAGAAAAAGTCAAATAATTTTAAGGAGGTTTTTGTATACGATTATCTTCAATGGATTAAATATGAGGCCAGCGGCTCGCCGAGACTTAATTCTGTCGTAAGGGCGATTTTATTCGCTTACTGCCCGTTCCCTATGGAAATGAGAAAAAATCTTGCCGAAAATCCTATGTACGCTCAAATTATAAAGAAGTTTGAGAGAGACAGGGAGGCAAAACTTAAAAGATATGAAAATGTAAGAATAAATATTCTGAAGGGAAACGGCGTTCCCGGCGAGGATTTTGACGACAATATAAGATTTTACAAAATGTAGGGTATGGGGCAGGGTCACATACGCACTAACTTAAGACCGTGGGACGCTGTCCCACCACCCCGCAAGCCTTTTGGTGCCGCAAAGAAGTGCGGGCGGCGAAGCCGACTTTTGCGAAGCAAAAGCACTGACCCAAAGGCTTGACCTAAACTTTATTTCGGCTACGCCGCAAAAATTGATTTGCGCGCGAATTTGATTTTTTGTATTGAGATTTTTTTCGATATGTGATAAAATAAACTGACGTTTATACGGTGTGAATTTTTATTTTTGAAAGGTTGTTGTTTTAATGCGTAAGGTTCTTATGATTGCAAATCAGTTTCCTCCTATGGGCGGTTCCGGAGTTCAGCGAAGCGTTAAATTTGTCAAATATCTTCGTAATTTCGGATATGAGCCTGTCGTATTCACAAGAAAAGAAAATGGTCTTATTCTTAAAGACCAGACCCTTCTTAAAGATATTCCTGATAATACGGAAATTATCCGAACAGCTCCTTTTGACTTTACAGAATGGAAATCGATTTTTAAAATTCCCGGAAAGGTTCTGGGTCTTAAAGTATTTATTCCCGACAGCGCGTGGCTCTGGAGCGTTATGTCAAGAAAAACCGCCGTTAAAACTATTGCCGACAGAAATATAAAAATTATCTATACTACCAGCGCACCGTACAGCGACCATTTACTCGGATTATATATTAAAAATAAATTTCCGGATATTGTATGGATTGCCGATTTTCGGGATGAATGGACCAATAACCCATATACCCTTGATAATCCGAGATGGTGGTTCCGCACAAAAAAAGAAAAGAAAATGGAGGCGGAGGTTCTGAAAAAAGCCGACGCCCTTATCGCAAATACTCCCGTTATGAAAAAGAATTTTATTGAGAACAACAGGATTGAAAAAGATAACTTTTTTGTTATACCAAACGGATACGATTCTGAAGATTTTGAGAATTTTGATTTGTCAAAGCCCGATAACGAAAAGTTTACTATGACTTATACGGGAGCACTGTATGGAAGAAGAAAGCCCGATACTTTTTTTAAGGCGCTTTCCGAGCTTATTTCAGAAAAAAAAATTGACGGTGATAAAATTTCCGTCAACCTTATCGGAAATTTTTACAAGGATAAGCTTCAGACTCAGACAGACTCTTTTTCTCTTACAAAACAGGTGAATATTATCGGTTATGTCCCTCATAATGAATGTATCAGAAGACAGCTTCTCTCAGATGTTCTTGTTCTCATTGAGGGAACAGGGAGAGGCGCGGACGCTTTTTATACAGGGAAAATTTTTGAGTATATGAATACCGGCAGACCTGTACTTGCCATTTTGCCCGAAAACGGCGCTGCCGCTGACCTGGTTAAAAAAACAAAAATAGGTATGGTCGCCCATACTGACAATGTTTTCGCTATTAAAAACGTTATTTTTGATTATTACAGCAAATGGCGCGATAATAAACTTATTTTTTCACCGGACAGAACGGAAATTGAAAAATATGAAAGATACGAGCTTACAAAAAAGCTTGCTTCTGTTTTTGACAGATATTATCATTAAAGAGCCGCTGACAATTAATTAATCAGAGACTTCTTAACCTTTGGGGTGTGATTTTATAATGAAGGTACTTCACTTTATAAGCGGGGGAGATACGGGTGGCGCTAAAACCCACGTTCTGACGCTTCTGCCCAGACTTATGGAAATAGGCGTTGAAATTGAACTCCTCTGTATTATGGAAGGAGTATTTACAATAGAAGCGCACAAGCTTAATATACCTGTCAATATTATTCCGCAAAAAAAGCGATATGATATAACCGTTGTTAAAAAAATAAGCAGGTTTATAAATGACAATAATTTTGACATTGTTCATTGTCATGGGGCAAGAGCCAATTATATCGCCGCTTTTATAAGAAAAAAAATAAACGCCGTTATGATTACGACTCTGCACAGTGATTATAAACTTGATTTTAAGGATACATGGCGCAAGCAGATAATTTATGAGCCTATTAATTATTTCGCTCTTAAAAGATTCGGATATATACTTACCGTAACCAATGCCTTCAAAAATATGATGATTGAGCGGAAGTTTAAGACCGACAGGCTTTTTGTCGTGTATAACGGTATTAATTTTGATTATAAACCTTATTTTGTTTCTAAAAGGGAATTCTGCGAAAAGTATAAAATAAATTATGATGAAAATACAAAATATGTCGGAATCGCCGCGAGGCTTAACGCCGTTAAAGGAATTGATATTTTTTTGAAAACCGCTTTTGATATATGCTCTAAAATGAAAAATGTCAATTTTATTATAGCCGGCGACGGTGACGATTTTGATAAATATAAGGCGGAAATTAACGCGAAGGGGCTTTCGGACAGAATATTTATGATTGGGCATATCGACGATACGGACAGTTTTTTCAATGTTCTTGACGTAAATATGCTTACCTCTTTAAGCGAAAGTTTTCCCTATGCCCTTCTTGAGGGGGCGCGAATGAGAAAGGCTACTGTAAGTACGGGGGTCGGGGGAATACCTGAAATGATTTTGGACGGAAAAACGGGTTTTCTGGTTTCCCCTGACGATATTTCGGATATTTCACAAAAGGTTATCGGGCTTATAACCGATAAAAATCTTTCCGACAGCTTTGGAAACGCTTTTTATAATCGGGTGAAAGAAAAATTTTCCGATGTAAAAATGGCGCAGACTCATAAGGACATTTATGATAAAATTGCAAAGGAGAAAAAACAATGAAATTTATAGACGAAAAAGGTAAACTGTTTGGTATTATCAACGTTGTTGATTTAATTGTCATCGTTTTGATTTTATCCATTATCGGAGGAATTGGTTACAGAATTTTCTCCTCAAGGGTAAACGCGAACGGCGGAAATTTATTGGGCGGCGAAAAGGAAGTGTATGTAACTTTATACGCTCAGCAGCAGATTCCGGAGGTGGCTGAGTCCATTAAAAAAGGAGACAAGCTTGTCGCTAACAATCAGTACACAAATGCCGAAGTTGTAGAAGTTATCGACGTACAGCCCGCCGCGACGGTCAATCCGAATTCCGACGGTCAGTCTGTTAAATCAACGCACCCTTTATGGAAAGATATAACTATAATTATCAAGGACAAAGTTAATCCTTCAAACGTTATTCTTAAAGCGGGAGAACAGGAAATAAGAGTGGGATATCCATTTATTTTCAAAACCCAGACGGTTGAGGCGAACAGCAGAATTACGAAAATCGAAATTAAGGACGCCGACGAGTAAACGGCAGAACAGGAGGCGTTTTATGATTGATATTATAAAAAAAAGCTTTTGTTTTTCCTTTATAGTTAAAATTTTTTCTTTCTTTTCCGTAAGTTTTGACAGAAGCGTATTTAAAAAATTTTTACTTAAATTTAAAACCGTTTTTAAATCCTGCGGAACTTATAGGATTATTAAAAATTATTTTGACAAAACTCCGTATTTTTTAAATTCCGTGTTGTACAGAGGAATTAAATTTATCGGAAGGCATACCGCTGAAACGGCGGACAGATTGAATTTATTTCTGGTTAAGGTTTATAACGGAAGCTTTTTGAAAAAAGCCGTTTGTTTTTATAAATCGGAAAATTTATCGGACAAGTTTACCGCCGTTGGTTTGTTTTTTATGGTGGTATCTCTTTCATATCTTGTTTTTTCCGTTATTTTCGGAGAAAATTACGAGTACAGGATTTTTATTTCATGGGGATTCTTCTTCCTCGGGATTTTAACTGTCTCCGCCGGAAAAAATATTGAATCGGTCAAAAAAAGCTTTACTTACAGAATTGCTAAATATATAGTTGAGTTGGTGAAAATGTGAGAAAATATTTTATTTGGATTTTGTTGGCCGCCGGTGTGCTTCTGGGACTTCTGGCGACTCTTTACGGGGCGGCGGCGTTTATTGCCGTTGCTGCCCTTTTTGCCCTTTGCGCTATTATATTATCCGACTATGAAAGAGCGACTTACGTCTTGGGCGCCTATTCCATAATAGATTTTATCCTGAGAACTTTTTCCGCTTCTCTGGGGGGAATATGGGACGAGCTGCTTCTGATTTTATTTATAGCGCTCTGGATTTTAAAATGGATTTTATACAGAAAAGAAGAAGGGTTTAAAATGACCCCTCTTGACTTGCCTGTATTTATTTTTATAACCGCTATGGTTTTTGTACTTATTGTAAATTCTCCGGATTTTTCTATTTCTTTTGAAGGATTCAGAGCGACCGTTCAATATATCTTGTGGTATTTTGTTGTTATTCAGCTTCTGAGAACCGAAAAGGGAGCGAGAAATCTCTGCATATTTTTTACTCTTGTATGTTTTGTCCTCGCGCTTCACGGAGTGTATCAATATATTATCGGCGCCGAAATGCCGGCGGGCTGGGTCGACAGCAAAGAGGAAGGAGTAAGAACAAGAGTTTATTCTGTTCTCGGAAGCCCGAACGCCTTCGGAAGTCTTATGACTCTGGCGGCGCCCGTTGCGGTGAGTTTTGTTTTCTCTATGAAAAGGATTAAAAGCAAGGTTTTCTTTGCCTTTGTTTCTTTTGTTATGATGCTCAGCCTTTTATTTACTTTTTCAAGAGGCGCATGGATTGGTTTTATGATTGCCGTGTTCATATATGTGCTTATTAAAGATAAGAGGTTTTTAGTACCTATCGCGGTCGGCGCTGTTTTCTTAATCGCTTTTGTTCCCAGCGTTTCCAGCCGTATTACTTATATGCTGAGTTCGGAGTATATTGAAAGCAGTCTCAGAGGAGGCCGTCTTGTAAGATGGCTTACGGGAATTGAACTTGTAAAGGCTAATCCTTTTGTTGGCGTCGGACACGGTCATTTCGGCGGCGCTGTGGCAATGAACCATGGTTTATCCTATATAGTCGGTATAAATGTTCAGAAAACTTTTTATATGGACAATTATTTTTTGAAAACCGCTGTGGAAACGGGTCTTTTGGGTCTTTCCGCTTTTGTTGTTCTTATATATCAGCTTATTGTAAACTGCATAAGAACTATAAGAATTACTTCTGACAAGCCTTTAAAAGAACTTGAAACAGGTATTTTCGCCGGACTTATCGGCGTTATTTGCCATAACTTTGTTGAGAATATTTTTGAGGTGCCGGTGATGACATCTTGCTTCTGGCTTTTAGCGGCGGTTATGATGCACTTATGGTATCTGAATTACAAAAAGAAATTTAATTCCTGATTGACTATAAAAGGGCGGATTGACTATAATAAATCTTTCGCCTATAAGCGGGTGTGCAGTAAAAATTTATTTCTGTGTTTGGAAGGGAACCTTATGATTAATATATTGATTGCGGGATACCACGGTTATGGGAACTGCGGCGATGAGGCGACTTTACAGGCTATGACCGTAAATATAAGGGCTATGGCTGAAGACGTCAGAATTACCGCTCTTTCCTATAAACCTGAGCTTACTAAAACTGAATACAATATTGAATCCGTTCAAAGGTTTAACGCTTTGCAGGTATTTAAGGCAATAAGACGCAGCGACATTATTTTAAGCGGAGGCGGTACTCTTTTGCAGGATGATACAAGCACCCGTTCTCTTTTGTATTATTTGAGTATTATCAAAGCCGCTAAAATTATGCGGAAAAGAGTTATGCTTTACGCAAACGGAATAGGACCCGTCCACGGAAAAATTAACAGAAAGCTTATAAAATACGTTGTCAACAGCGTTGATTTTATAACACTGAGAGAAAGTATGTCCGCCAAAGACCTTGAGGATTTAGGCGTGAAAAAGCCGGAAGTTCATATAACGGCGGACCCCGCTTTTACCCTTAAAGCCGCCGATGATAAAAGAATATCCGAAATTTTCGATAATGAAAAAATTCCTCTTGATAAAGAGATTATCGGCGTTTCCGTCAGAAACTGGAACGGCTTCGGCGGAGAGGGGTATATTGAAAAAATAGCCGGCGTATGCGACAAATTAGCCAGAGAGGGCAAAACTATACTTCTTATACCAATGCAGTTTCCGAAGGACGTCCCTATTTCCAAACGCCTTATGGGTATTATGACGGAAAAGTCATATATTTTGAAAAATAAGTACGCTCCGGCTGAAATTCTGGGGATTATAGGCAAAGTTCACGTTATGCTTAGTATGCGGCTTCACACCCTTATTTTCGCCGGAATTAAACGGGTTCCTATGGTCGGGGTCATTTATGCCTCTAAAGTTGAGTATTATCTCAAAGTTCTGGATATGCCGGCAGGCGGGGATATACGGACAGAGGAAATTGACGAAAAACGGCTTTATAACCGTATTTTCAATATTCTTGAAAATTATGAGAATTATGTTTCGAGGCTCAATAAAAAAGTTGAGGTTCTTGAGGGTAAAGCCCATGAAAACGATGTTTTCCTTGACAGACAGTTAGAATTGATACGTAAAAAAATGGGGGATGACAAAAATGAAAAATAAGTTGTTTTTAATGTTTCAGGCTGTTATTGTTACTGCGACGGTTATTGTTGCTACCGTTATAGCCGCGGAACCGGGAAGCTCTGACGACCCTGTCGTTTCTAAAAGCTATGTCGATGAAAAAATTGAACAGCTTTTGACCGCTCTTGAGTCAGGGGGAACTATTAATATTAATTCCGCTTCGGGAATCAATGATGCTAAAGTTAAATTTGTCCCTGTTCATGTTGGCGTGGGTCAAAAACTTCTGGGCGGCGAGGGTACGGAAATTATTCTTCGCGTCGGGAGGTCTTTCGCGGTTGTTCCCGGTACGGAGCCCTTAATTGATGTTACGGACGGTACCGAAATGAAAGATACGGGCGAACTTAAAAAAAATCATATTGTTATTGTTCCGAGAAACGACGGCAGGGGCGTCAGGGTTGTCGAGGACGCATGGTTCCTTGTTAAAGGCGAGTATACTATAAGTTGAAACAAAAATCAAACCACAGGCTTCTTGCCCGCGCTTCTTTGCGCCGCTTATTAAAAAGGCTTGAACTGAACTTTATTTCGGTTTCGCCGGACAAAAATTGATTTCCGCGGAACGGGGTTCCGCGGTTTTAAGATTACTACAGGAGGCAGTAATGAGTGAATTTTCACATATTTTGGGAGTAAAATTTAATAACGTTACTCATTCGGAGGCGGTCGGCATACTCAGGGGATTTCTTGAAGAAGATAAATGTCACGCTGTTTTTACGCCTAATCCTGAAATTGTTATGGCGGCGAGAGCCGATAAGGAATTTATGGAGATTTTAAACGGCGCCGACCTTGTCGTGCCGGACGGGATAGGTGTTGTTATCGCTTCTAAACTTACTAAGGAAAAACTTAAAGAACGTGTGGCGGGATATGACCTTATACAAGGTCTTTTTTCCGAAATTAAAAATAAAAACTATACTGTATATTTTTTCGGCGGAGCGCCCGGCGTCGCTATGGAGGCAAAACGGAAAATGGAGCAGGTTCACAAAGGCTTAAAAATTATTGGCGTTTTTGATGGATATTTTGATGAGGAAAAGGAAAAACTTATCATTGAGGATATTAAAAATAAAAAGCCGGATATACTGCTTGTCGGACTTGGCGCGCCAAAACAGGAAAAATGGATTTATAATCATAAAAACGAACTGCCCGTTAAAATATGCGCGGGCGTCGGCGGAAGTTTTGACGGTATGAGCGGAAAGGTTAAAAGAGCCCCTGATTTTTTTATTAAACTGGGACTTGAATGGTTTTACAGACTTTTGCGCCAGCCAAGCAGGTTTTTCAGAATGCTGAAACTGCCTTTATTCCTTTTGGCGGTATTAAAAGAAAAATTATTTACGGCTAATAAAAAATAATTTTTCTTTTCGGCTCGCAAAAGGAGAAATTTTTTATGGAAGAATACTCAAAAAACAGAATTTTTGATTATGCTTTGATTTTTTTCGGAACCCTTTTTATGGCCGTCGCCCTGAATGTTTTTTTTGAGCCTAACAATATCGTTATCGGCGGAGCGACCGGTATTGCCGTTATTGTAAAGTATTTGACAAAGAATTTTATTGACGGCGGCGTTTCTCTCGGTATTTCAAATCTTTTTATTAATTTACCCCTTTTTTTTATCGCTGTTAAAATATTCGGCCGAAGGTTTGTCGGCAAAACAATTATAGCGACTCTTTTACTTTCCGTTAATCTTGAGATTACAAGCTTCGCGCCTCCTTTTTACGATGACTATGTAATTATATCGGTTTACGGAGGA
>CAYLJL010000035.1:0-10749 GCA_964384005.1 uncultured Lachnospiraceae bacterium
AAGCAATTTTAAAATATTGTTGTATAAACAATACAATTAATTGGAAAATTAAAATAAAATAATTTTTCATTAAAAACTTTATAAGATTATTATAATAAATAAAACTTAATTTGTAAAGTACAAATTTGGATTTTATAAAAAAATTCTATGTGATTGTTTTTTTCTATGCGGGGTTTCATTAAAAGCAAAAAATTCTTGTAATTGGTATTTTGTTATTATATAATGAAAGGGAACTATTAACAGCAGTAAGACCGGTTAATTAAAAAATTATAGTAAACGTCATTGATTTATTTACTATAGAATTATAAAAATATTATTTACGGAGGTATTGTTTTTATGAGTGAAGTAATTGAAAAAATGTTATCAAGAAGAAGTGTAAGAGCATATAAGTCTGACACGGTGCCAAAAGATATTATTGAAAAGATTCTTGAAGCGGGTACTTTTGCCGCTACAGGTATGGGCAAACAGTCGCCGGTTATGCTTATAATAACGAAAAAAGAGATAAGAGACAGATTGTCTGAAATGGTAAGAAAGGCTAAAGGTAAGGAAGAAGGCGTCGACCCCTTTTATGGGGCGCCTGTAGCTATTCTTGTTTTAGCTGATAGAAATGTCAGCACTTATGTATATGATGGAAGCCTTGTTATGGGAAATCTTATGCTTGCCGCTTATGAACTGGGTTTGGGGAGCTGCTGGATTCACCAGGCAAAGGAGGTTTTTCAATCAGAAGAAGGAAAAAATTTTCTTGAAGAATTTGGTATAAAAGGAGACTATGAAGGAATAGGAACTTGTGTTCTTGGCTATGCGGAGGGAGATATTCCGGAGGCGAAGCCACGTAAAGATTCTTATATTTATTATGCTGAATAATAGACTTATTCGGCGATTTAAAAATTGGCAAATATACAGTGTGTATAAAACGGACACGCTTGAAAAAACCGATAAAAAATTTTAAGGAAAAATTGTTATTTTTGGTAAGGATGCTGAAAATTGTGATTTTTTAAAAAAAATATAGTTTTTTTCGTTTAAAGTTTTATTCGAATTTTTTCAGAGACTCACGGAACGCGGGACTTTGTCCCGCAATTTTACATTAAAAATACTATTTGATTTTAAAAAATTCAGACGAGTTTTTTATTATTTTAAGTATAGGTGATAAAATGTCAAATCAATTTTTAAGAACAGAACTTTTATTTGGAAGTAAAAATATGGAAATATTAAAGAACTCAAGAGTCGCTGTGTTTGGGGTAGGAGGTGTGGGAGGTTATGTTGTTGAGGCTCTCGCAAGAAGCGGTATAGGTACTCTGGACTTAATAGACAATGACAAAGTTTCTGTTACAAATATTAATCGTCAGATTGTCGCGACTTTTAAAACTATAGGAAAGTATAAAGTTGACATTGCTAAAGAAAGGATTTTAGATATAAATCCCGATGCGGCTGTTAATATTTATAAAACATTTTTTTTACCTGATACGGCAGGGGAGTTTGATTTTTCAAAATATGACTATGTTGTTGATGCTATAGATACGATTACGGGAAAAATTGAAATTATTATGCAGGCGGAAAGGGCAGATGTTCCCGTTATAAGTTCTATGGGGGCGGGAAATAAGCTTAATCCCCTTGATTTTGAAGTTTCTGATATTTATAAAACTTCCGTATGTCCATTAGCTAAAGTTATGCGCAGGGAACTTAAAAAAAGAGGAATCAGTAAATTAAAGGTTGTATATTCTAAAGAACCGCCTTTGACTCCTTCTGAAAATGATGAGGTGTATGGCGTCGGCAATCAGCGCAGACAAACTCCCGGAAGTGTTGCTTTTGTTCCTTCTGTTGCCGGTCTTATTATCGCGGGCGAGGTTTTAAAAGATTTAACGGATATCAATAAGTTTACTTAATTTTCAGAAGGAAATAATCTATTTATATTTGTATGTGTACTGTATAACAAGTAAGAAACTATTAAAATGCTTTATTTTGAAAATATAGTTTTTATGGTATGTTCCGGGTTTATTGAGTTTTGCTTCTGCTATAAATACTTTTTTGAATATAATCTTTGCCGACTTCATATAGTTTTAATAGCTATTTTTGAGGAGGGCAATTCGGTGAAGTCTTATATTGAAAAAAGGGCTGTGGAAATTGCCGAGTTTATTGTAAAAAGCAATGCTACTGTCAGAGAAACGGCTAAAAAATTCGGGATAAGTAAATCTACCGTACATACGGACGTCAATTAATGGAACGTGAAAAAATGGCTTGAATATGGGGTTTTGTAAATTATTTATTTCTGTATTCCTCTTCTAAATCAAAAATAAGGTAAGCGTCGCTCATACAGTGCATATCAGATACGCCGTCTTTCATAAGAGAATATACGGTTGAATGATAAAAAAACCGTAACGCCTCGTCAAGAGAAATATTAACTTTTTCTGCAAAACCTTCAACTAATCTGGAATATTTCTTTTGCAGTAAAATGGGGTGTGCGTTCATATTATTTCACTTCTTTCAAAATGCAAGTATTTATCAATTATTAATTGACTGCGAAAACAAATTTGCAAGTTATTTTTTTCGTAACGAAGACGGTTAATTGCTTCTGTTTTACTGATAAGCTTGTCTGAAAATAACTCTATGGTATTAAAAACTTTGTCGTTGGCAATACCTCCCATTACAATATCATAGTCGAAACTGTCATTGCCGTTTCTGCAAGCGAGAATAAAGTCAAGCCATTTTTCTGAATAAGAATCAAATCTCATAACTTTACAATTATTATATGCTGATTCGTCAAAGCTATAATAAGATATAATACCTTGCTTATTTTTTCGTTTAAATTTGCCGCACCATTTAACAGCTTGCTCATAAAGCGGCGTAACATAAAACCCTTTTCCAAAATCGACATTAGAACGGGAATGAATTAAATCGGGTCTGGTAATTTCCAGATAAGAGCCATGATATAAAATCATATTATAACACCTTCTTCATTCATAACCTGTAATATGTCGTCAATAATATAATTTTTGCTTTGTGTATGAAGTATATCATAATTTTCCACTATATAGTTGTTTAAAATATCACTTTTTTCTGAAAGTGCGTTATATACTGACTCAGGTGTAGTATTCAAGCTTACGGCAATATTTTCAATACAGAAAATAGCAAATTCCAATTCATCTGAATTTTTAATTTTTCCCATTAATTTTCCCTCTTTTTAATTTGATTCTTGATGTATTATAACATATATGCTTTAAAATCTCAAATTTTTATTTTTCAATTATGCAGAGTTTCTTTAAAATAACGTCTTGATTTTCTTATCCATTAAACTATCAGTAAATTTTTGTGATATAATATTTTTACAAGGAGGTATTGTTATTGAATGAAGAAAAAGAAAAACTAATAAGTGAATTTTTGATTTGCAGTGATGTATTTACAGCATTGGGAGATAAGACAAGACAGCATATTATGCTTTGTCTTTTAAAATATAAAGGCGACTGCAACGGTTTAAGGGTTGGTGATTTCGTTAAATTAACAAATATTTCAAGACCTGCTGTTTCAAGACATCTGCAAATTCTGAAAAAAGCCGGAATAATAAAAGTACGCAGAGAAAGCACAAAAAACTATTATTATGTTGACGCAAATGAAAATTGTATGGATAATATAATAACACTTGCGGAACATATAAAATCTTTTATGAAGTTATTGCCTGATAGACACGGCGAGGAATAGGAGGAAAATATGATTTTTTATTTTACAGGAACGGGAAATTCTCTTTGGACAGCAAACGAGCTTTCATTGAGATTAGAAGAAAACATTAAAAATATTATGGATATAGAAGATAAAATGTTTATAGAAGATAATATTGTTGGTATTGTGTGTCCTACATATATGAGTGATTTACCTTGGATTGTTAAACAACAGCTTTTAAAGCTTAAAATTAAACAGAATACTTATACATTTGCCGTACTTACGTCAAATATGGGTAAAAGCGGTAAATCAGCCGACAGCGCTGATAAGATATTCTGTACTATCGGCAGTAAGCTTTATT
Source organism: uncultured Lachnospiraceae bacterium (assembly GCA_964384005.1). Lineage (GTDB taxonomy): Bacteria > Bacillota > Clostridia > Lachnospirales > CAG-274 > MGBC114079. The sequence goes on from CAYLJL010000035.1 coordinate 4,013, forward strand.
CATTTTTTGATATTTCAATGCCCGGAAACTGCCTTATCAGCAGTAAGGAAGAAAATGAAAAAAGGTTATCCCAAGCGCCTTTAATTATAGATAATATATTTAAAGATATTCTGAACAGAGCTGAAAATTACAAATCTAAAGGACTTGTTGCTGACGCTGATTTTATAGAAAAATCTTTTTTCTACAAAAATAAATCACTTTTACAGCTTTCAAGATTAAAGAATTTCAGGATTGAGAAGAATTGCGACGGCTGCGGGATATGTGAAAAAATATGTCCGACAAATAATATTGTTATAAAAGAAAAACGTGCCATGCACGGCAGTAAATGCGCCGCTTGCTACGCTTGTATGCACTGGTGTCCTAAAAACGCCACAAGAGTAAAGGTTCCTGTGCTGCGAAAAAGGTTTCAATATCATCATCCGAATGTAAAAGTAGATAAAAATGGTATTTCAATAAAATTTGTGAGAGGAAAATAATATGACTGATTTTATTATGGTAGGATTAGGCGGTGCGTTAGGTTCAATATTGCGTTATGCAATAAGTTTAATACCTGATAAGCATATATTTCCGGTTATGACATTTATTACAAATATTTGCGGAGCGATTTTAATAGGATATGTATCGGGAATAGCTCTAAAAAGAAATGTATCGGGATATGCTGTTTTATTTTTAAAAACAGGATTATGCGGAGGATTTACTACATTTTCAACATTTTCATTGGAAGCGTATTCTTTATTTCAAAATGGAAGTTATGGCTATGCGGTGTTATATGTTTTATTAAGCTTTACAGGCTGTCTTGCCGGCGTATGGCTTGGAATGAAATTAGCTTAAAAAACATAGTATAAGTATGAAAAAAACAGGTATAAATACAAAAAAATTAACAGAAGCAAAATCAGATAAAAATATTCTGATTTGACTTCTGTTAATTTTTTTATTAATAAATTGGATTGCTATAATAAAGCTTTCATCAGCAGAAACAGAACCAAAAATCTTATTTTTCATTCCGATAAGAGGTTCTCGTCAAAACTATATATTTGGTGAATTTTAAATGCTGAATATATAGGGAATCAAGGAAACAGCTATAAAAATATTATAAATACTGCTAATTGATAAAAAACAAAAATATTATGAATGCCATGCTTTTTCAAGACGACAAACAGCATCTTTAATCTGAGCGACTGTAAGTTCTCCGAAACCCATTATGAAAGAGTTTTTGGGTATAAAGTTGGAAGGGAGAATAAGACAGGCAGAAATGGGATTCAGTTTCACTCCATTTTCGGCAGCGGCAATTTTTAGACTACTTTCCTCCTCGGGCTTATTGACGGTTATTATGAAGTAGGTACCGCTTTGTGTGTTGGAAAGGGTAATTACGTCCGCAAGGGGAGATGTTTTAAGTTTAGACAGGAGCAGATTTCTTTTTTTATTGTATATTTCTGTAAGGTGTGAAACGTGGCCGCGGTATTTGTGTGTAGATATATAGTCGGCTATGACCTGTTGCTCTATACGAGAGGCAAGACAAGTATAATAGGGCAGAGTGTTGTTAAAAACGGTTTTAAGAAATTCAGGAAGTATCATATAAGCAATTTTTATGGAGGGTGCGATGGACCGTGAAAATGAAGACAAAAAAATCACATTATCACTGTCGTCCTGTGAAATGAGAGTCGGATAGGGGTTTTCAGCAAAATCCAGGTCAAAGGCAGCTTCAATTATATAGCGGTTCGGCGCGGAATGTACCCAGTTTAAAAGAAACTGCTGTTGTTTCGGAGAAAGACGGCGATTAAAGGGAAAGGAACTTTCGGGAGATATATACAGTACGTTTATATTGCTTTCATAAATCTCTTTTTCGTGAAAATAATCAGGTGAGGAGTTTAAAAACTCAACTTTTTGGGCAGCGTTTTTTATAGGTATATAACTTCTGGCAAAGGGAGGATTCTCAAAGCCGAAAACAGTGGATTTGTCAAAAATGTGTACAAGCTGCTCAAGAAGATACTCGCTTCCGGCGCCTATTATTATACGGTCGGCGGATATATCTATTGAGTGAAGCTCAAAAAGAGATTTTGATATTGCTTTGCGAAGCTCCTCTTCTCCATATTTATGTCCGAAAGAAAAAAGAGAAGGCATATCATAAGTAAAATTACGGAAAAGACGTGAAAGAAGTGTTGTGGGTATAGATGGAAGATCTATGCCTTGATGACTCATGTTTATGGATATACCTGGATTAGAGTAAAAATCCTCTTCCGCTATAGCTGAAGTTATCGGAGAGGAACAGCGGGCAAAAAAACCGCTGCGTGGGCGCGAATAAGCAAAGCCATCTCTCTCAAGAAGATGATAGGCGTTATCAACCGTTGCCCTGCTTAGGTTTAAGTCCTTGACAAGTTTGCGGCATGACGGCAGTCTTTCATTATCCGATATTTTTCCCGAAACAATAGCCATTTTAAAAAAAGTATATAATTGTACATAAAGTGGTATTTGTGATTCCTTGTTCGGTGCAAACTGAATAGTTTTCATAAATAATATTTTCCTCCTTGTATATAGTCAATCAACTTAAAAATAAACAAGTTCGGCGGTCAGAAATCCTTTTTGCTTATGTTTAGTCAGTCAGCACAGGCTCTGGCTATGCTCTCCTTCCGCCGCCCTGCAAAAATAATTTTCAGCAAGCCTCCTTTTGCTCATTTTCAATTTGATTGACTATAGATAGACAGCAATTTCAGGTTGATTGACTATATAATATCATAAGTTATGACAAAGGTCAATAACTGGACCTATTAAAACAGGTCCAATCTGGTACTATAAAAATTCTTTTACTTTGGTATATTTATAGTAGCAATAAAACTATTGAGGCAAAAAATATAAAGGAGGTATTTTATGAAAAAATCGTTTGGTGCGTTTATGCTTATGGTAGTTATGGTTATGGGAACCGTTACGGTTCCTGCTGAAGATACAATAAATGACGAAAGCATAAATGCGCAAAAAGAATTTATTATTGAAGATAATGTAACTACGGGAGGAGCTGTTGAAATTGTGGATTTAGCTACAGAAAATGACGTTTTTGACCCGGAAACGGTAATGTGGACAAATAATCCCATAGAAAATGTACTCGCGCAGGCAGGTATTTATTCCAATGCCGCCGAAGTTAATCCCAATGCGGCAAAGGATACCACTACTGTACAAAATCCTTATTCCTCCGAGGGCACAAAGTACAACGGATGGGAATATTCCGAGTTTGTGTGGACAAACAGCTATCCTATAGGAAATGGAAGAATGGCGGCTATGGTTGCGGGAGGAATTGACAAGGAGGTAATTCAGATAAATGAAGATACTTGTTGGGACGGTTCTCCTTACGGAACTCTTGTAGATGAAGAGGGTAATAAACTTACCACCAATGCGCAGACAAAAAACGCAAAAAAGATTTATACACAGAATCAGACAAGCGGAAGTATAGAAGATGGCTGGAAATATTACAGAGGAGCGGATGCAGAGGGAAATCCCTCGGAAATAGGGGCGGAAGATGTTCTTATAGGCGATGAGGCTTTCAGAGAAAAATATCCTGAATTTGCAACGTCAAGCATTGCGGCTCAGGCGCTTGCTGTAGACAATGCAAAAGAACAAACAGCCGTTCAGAACAGATGGAATATGGAAAAAATGGTAGAGGAAACTTTTCTTGGAAATCCTTCCTCTCAGAGAGCATACAAGTCTTTTACGGAGGTATATCTTGATTTTGGACAGAGCCACCAGAATGTTGAAAATTATGTAAAAAGCCTTGATATGAAAACAGGTATTGTTACTATAGAATATGACTATGGCGGAACTCACTTCAAACGTGAAAGTTTTGCAAGTTATCCCGATCAGGCTGTTGTCACACATATAGAAACAGACAACGCGGCTGATTACAGTGCGCAGTTGCATACATATCACAGCAGCAAAGAAGGCTACTACAGCTTTGAAAAGGTAAGCGACCGAGAAGTAAAACTGAAGGCGGCGATAACAGACGGAAATAAGGATAACAGTTCACCAGCTACTGTAAACGCGATTCAATTCGAGGCAAGAATGATTCTTGATGGTGACGGTGTCTTTTCCGTAAGCGAAGATAATACTACCATAAATGTTTCCGGCGCTGAAAATACCACAATTTATGTTGTGGGCGCGACAAACTATGTGGATTATCTTACTCTTGACAATGAAAAACAGGGTAAGGATTGCGACACATATGAAAGCAATATATTAAAAAGAAACTATGAAAGTATAAAAGAAAGACATTTAGACGATTTTACGCCTCAGTTCATGGACACAGAGCTTAGCCTGGACAATACAGAGGGCGCAGACTACAGCGATACGCCTACAGAGCAGAGAGTCAGAAAAAATATAGATGGAAAGTCAGGTTTTCTGAAAGGCGCGGCTTCCAGGACTTCAGACGCAAATAAAAACAGTGTTTACTCAACCTACAGCGAGGGCGATAATCAACTTGCGGCTCTGGAATTTAATTATGGCAAATATCTTATATTAAGTGGTTCAAGAGCAGGAAGAAAGGGCACAGGAGGAGAAATTGATATACCTGAAAGCCAACCTCTGAACCTTACAGGAAAGTGGAACGGAGCTTTATCCGCTTCATGGAAGGGCAAATATACAATAAATATAAATACTGAAATGAATTACTGGGCTGCTCAGCCTCTTAATCTTGCAGACAGTGAGAGACCCCTTATTGATACGTTTGACGAACTTGCTCAGAGCGGAAGCATCACAGCGGCAAACCAGTACGGAATATACAATGACAGAGGAGACAACGCTTATCAACCCGGAGATCCATGGGTAACCCATCACAACTATGACCTCTGGAGAGGTACTCAGCCCATTGACAACGCTACGGCAGGCTTATGGCCTACAGGCGGCGCATGGTTGTTGGATCACGCATGGCAGTATTATTTGTTTAATGAGGACGAGGAGTATCTTGCCGAGATATATCCCTATATGGTTGGCGCGGCTAAGTTCTTTACGCAGTTTCTGGTAGTTGACCCCGAAACAGGCTATCTTATAACAGCAGCGTCCTGTTCGCCGGAACAGGGTGGAGTTCAGCCGGGAGCGGCTATGGATACGCAGCTTATAAGAAATCTTTATGATATGGTAAGAAAGGCTTCTTACATACTTGGGAAATATGATGAAAATAGGGAACTTTTAGATAAAATTGATGAACAGATGCCATCTTCTTATTTAGGAAATCAACAAGGTAAGTTAGCGCCAAATCTTATTGATTCCGGCGGACTTATTAAAGAATGGGCAAGAGGAGACGTTACCTTTGACATTTCCCAAACTACGGATACGTCAAAAATCAAGTGGACAATTACAAATCCCTTTAACGGTGAAGAATCAACAGTTTACGACCATGGAGCAAGCAATAATACAGAACACAGGCATTGTTCTCATCTTTGGGAAATGTACCCCGGCACACATCTCAGCGCATACAGTGACGATGCAAATGAGCAGAAGATTTTTAAGGCGTTTCAAAAGTCGGTTTCCGCGAGAGGCGCCGGCAGTGGACAAGGCTGGGGACTTGCGTGGAGAATAAGCCTTAACGCAAGAGCTCTTGACGGTAACTCAGCCTCCGCGATGATTGAACAGCTCTTTACAACAAGAACTTCTCCAAATCTTTTTGATCAGCATCCAAACTTCCAGATAGACGGAAACTACGGCGCTACGGCAGGTATTGTAGAAATGCTTCTTCAGAGCCATGACGGCAGCATTGACCTTCTTCCGGCTCTTCCGGATAAATGGCAGAGCGGTTCTTTCAAGGGCTTCAGAACCCGTGAGGGAGCAACTGTTGATCTTGAATGGGCAGAAGGCAAGCCTGTTGAGGCTAAAATAACGGCTGAAAGAGGCGGTAAACTAAATATAAGAACAAAATATGCAGGTGAAGCTGTAGTTATTTCAAGCGATGGAACACCTGTTGAAACAAGCCTTAATGATGACGCCAATATGCTTACTTTCAGTGCGGTTAAGGGTGAAACATATATTATAACTGACTTTGCTTCAAGTATAGTTGAAGCAACAAAGGTTTATAAGGCGGCGGATGTGACACAATTCTTTGCGAGTGATAGAGGAACACTGCCCAAAGTTGACGGCAATGGCGTAGAAGTGGGATATCTTTATAACAGAGAAGGCGTAACGCTCGGCTATGCCATTAAGGATTTTGATTTTAACGGACTCAGTCAGCTTGTACTCAATATGCCAAAAGTAAGAGATAATAATATATATCTTATAGTTACTCTTGATACTTCCAACGGAAAGGAACTTGTAAGACAGGCCATATCCACAGGAAACAATGAAATAGAGCTGACAGGTTTTGAAGGAATAAGCGAAACTCACACCATATGGCTTGGCTTTACACAAGAGCCCTATAGCAACGAGCAAAAATATTTGGGTAATGCGGGAGATTTAACGGCAACCTATAAAAATAATAAAGATGATAACAATAACGAAACTACAACGGAAACTATAACTGAAACTACAACGGAACCTACAACGGAACCTATAACTGAAACTACGACGGAAACAACAGAAGGAATAATAATCGGCGATATTGACGGAAATGGTGTGTATGAAGTTAATGACCCGTTAAGTTTGTTAGAGTTTATCCTCACAAACAAAAAAGAGGATTTCTGGAATGTTGATTTGGAGTCGGCGGATGTTGATGAATCAGGCGGACTTGACGCAAGAGACGTGGCTATGATTCTTGAAAAGGTTTT
>CAYLJL010000036.1:0-10687 GCA_964384005.1 uncultured Lachnospiraceae bacterium
TTTTTTCAATAAGCGCCGCAAAGAAACGCGGACGGCGTAAGCCGGCTTTGGCAAAGCCAAAGCGCTGAACAGAGGGCGGAGTTTGAGACGGCGTCTCAAGGTTTTAAACAAAACAATATAAGGAGTGTTTTTATGGCTCAGATAATAGACGGGAAAAAAATTTCCCTTGAAATAAAAGACGAAGTGAAAAAAGAGGTTGAAATACTTTCGGAACAAGGGATAAATCCTTGCCTCGCGGTTATACTTGTGGGAGAAAATCCCGCAAGTCTGGTTTACGTCAGAAACAAAAAAAAGGCGTGCGAATATGTAGGAATAAAATCATTAAGCTATGAGCTTTCCGCGGAAACTACGGAGGAAGAACTTTTAAAACTTATTGACAGCCTTAATAAAAATCCGGAGGTAAACGGTATTCTGGTTCAGCTTCCTTTGCCTGAACATATTGACGAGGATAAAATTCTTCTTGCCGTTTCTCCCGAAAAAGACGTGGACGGATTTCATCCTTACAACGTGGGGCTTTTAAGTATCGGAAACGCTGTTTTAAAGGCCTGTACCCCCGCAGGGTGTATTGAGCTTATAAAAAGGAGCGGTATAGAGATTTCCGGAAAAAAATGCGTTGTAATAGGCAGGAGCAATATTGTGGGAAAACCTGTTTCAATGCTTCTTCTGGCGGAAAACGGGACAGTTTCCGTATGCCACTCAAAAACAAAGAATATTGACGAGGAAATAAAACAGGCGGATATTATTATCGCCGCTGTGGGAAAACCTGAATTTGTAAAAGGAAATATGATTTCTGAAGGCGCGGTTATAATAGACGTGGGAATTAACCGAATGGAAAACGGAAAGCTTTGCGGCGACGTTGATTTTGACGAGTGCGGGAAAAAAGCGTCGTTTATTACTCCCGTACCGGGCGGAGTCGGCCCAATGACTATTGCTATGCTTATGAAAAACTGCCTGTCCGCGTGTAAAAGTCAAACAGGTCTGATATAAAAAATTCTGTACGGCGTCTGATTTTAAATTTTTTTTCAGGGAGGTGTTTTTTTGGAAAATACAAAAATTGCTTTTGTATCATTAGGCTGTGACAAAAATCTTATGGACAGTGAAATTATGCTTGGTCTTATTGAGGAGGAGGGTTATATTATTACTCCCGACGAGAGCGACGCGGATATTGTAATTATAAACAGCTGCGGTTTTATTATGGAAGCCAACGAGGAAGCTATCGATAATATTCTTAGAATTGCCGATTATAAGACGGAAGGAAAACTTTGTGGTATTATTGTGACGGGTTGTATGGCGCAGAGATACAAAGAGGAAATTTTTGACTCTCTCCCTGAGGTTGACGCTGTTGTCGGGACAGGGGATTTTGAAAAAATAGGAGAGGTTATAAAGGCTCTTACAGAAGGAAAAAAACAAGTAAAGCTTATTACTGACAATAACAATAAGATATCGGAGGATAATTTTCTTAAAAGAAAAATTTCTACGGCGGGAGGATTTGCCTATTTAAAAATTGCCGAAGGCTGTGATAATTTATGTACTTATTGCACTATTCCCTCTTTAAGAGGCAAGTACCGCAGCCGTACTATGGATAGTCTTATGAGGGAAACGGAAATGCTCGCGAAAAACGGCGTAAAGGAAATTATTCTTATCGCTCAGGATACTTCTATGTATGGAACGGATATATACGGAAAAAAAGCGCTTCCTGAACTTCTGAAGAAAATTTCGGACATTGACGGCATAGAATGGATTAGAATTTTATATTGTTATCCCGAAAATATTACTGACGAGCTTATAAATGAAATCGCCGGAAACAGAAAAATATGCAGATATTTGGATATGCCAATCCAACATTCGGATAATGAGATTTTAAAGAAAATGGGCAGAAAAAGCACAAATGAAAAACTTCTGAACGTTATTGAAAAAATACGGCGTAAAATGCCTGATTTTTGTTTGAGGACAACTTTAATAGTAGGATTTCCGGGAGAAAGCGATGAAAATTTTAATAATCTTGTCGATTTTATAAGAAAAGTTGAATTTGACAGACTTGGAGTATTTACTTATTCAAGAGAAGAAAATACTCCCGCTTATAAAATGAAAGGACAGATTGACGAAGATATCAAAAAACAGAGAAAAGATTATATTATGGAACTTCAGAAAACTATTTCCGCCGGAAAATGCGACAGTTTTATCGGAAAGACGTTAAAAGTCATTATTGAGGGAAAAATTGAGGGCGAAAATAATATTTTCTGCGGAAGAAGCTATCGGGACTGTTATGAAATAGACGGATTTGTTTTTTTTGAGGGAAAAGGAGAACTTATTGCGGGCGATTTTGTTTTTGTTAAAATTACAGGCGCGTCGGATTATGATTTGATTGGAGTGATTGACTATGAATTTGCCGAATAAGCTTACTTTATTAAGGGTTTTGCTTATACCCGTCTTTGTCGTTGTTCTTATTTTTTACAAGGAACTCGGAATTGAACTTGATACAGCGAAATATACGGCGGTCGCTATTTTTGTGATTGCTTCCTGTACCGACGCGGTAGACGGATATATTGCGAGAAAATATAATATGATTACTAATTTCGGCAAGTTTATGGACCCCCTTGCCGATAAGCTTTTAGTTACGTCTGCTTTGATTTCTATGATTGGACTTCCCGCGAATGTTATAATGCCTTCGTGGGCCGTGGTTATTGTTATCGCGAGGGAATTTATTATCACCGGTTTCAGACTTGTCGCCGCTGAGAAGAAAATTGTTATAGCCGCGGGTTTTTGGGGCAAAATAAAAACGGTTACTCAAATGGTTATGATTACTGTTGTGCTTCTTGACTTTGACGGTTCGTTTTTTTACCTGACCGGTACGGTCCTGATTTGGCTTTCCGTTATTTTTACAATTATATCGGCGGTTGACTATATTATTAAAAATCTTGATGTTTTCAAGGACGATTAGAACATACTGATTTTTAGAACCTGTATAAAATTTTTAAAAGGTCTGTCTAAAAATTATAATAGTTTTTAGACACGGCTCTCAGGAGGGATTTTTTATGAAAGCGGAGATTATGGCTGTCGGCACGGAAATTTTACTTGGAGATATTTTAAACACAAACGCTCAGTATCTTTCAAAACAGCTTGCCATTTTAGGAATAGGCGTTTATTATCAGACTGTCGTGGGAGATAATGAGGAAAGACTTTTAAACGCTTTTAAGCTTGCTTTTGAAAGAGCGGATATTGTTATAACGACAGGTGGATTAGGCCCTACGGACGACGATATTACAAAAGAGACGGGCGGCAAATTTTTCGGTCTTGAAATGGTTGAAAACGAAGAAGCCGTTAAAAACGTACGGGATTATTTTAAGGGCAGGGAAATGCCCGAGAGCAATAAAAAACAAGGTTTTGTTCCCGAGGGGGCAAAGGTATTTTATAATCACAACGGAACTGCCCCGGGCTGTATGATTGAAAAAAACGGGAAAATACTTATTATGCTCCCCGGTCCGCCTTATGAGACTGAACCTATGTTTGAGGAATATGTAATACCGTTTTTAAAGGAAAAAAGCGGTTTTACTATTATATCAAAAGTTCTCCATTTAAGCGGAATCGGCGAGAGCGCCGCGGCGGAAGTTATTTCCGATATTATGAACGACAGCGAGAACCCTACTGTCGCGCCTTATGCCAAGCCTAACGAGATGATTTTCAGGGTAAGCGGCAGGGGCAAGAGCGAGGATGAAGCGAAAAAAATAATGGAGCCGGTTATCAGGGAAATATATAATAGACTTGGAAAATATATTTATGGTGAGGACGGCTGTACTCTTGAGGAAGCCGTTATAAAAAAACTTTCCGGAAAAAATCTGACTCTCGCGACAGCGGAATCTTGTACGGGAGGACTTATATCCGGAAAAATTGTCGATTATCCCGGCGCTTCGAAGGTATTTGTTGACGGGGTTGTATCATACTCAAATGAGAGCAAAGTGAAAAGGCTCGGAGTTTCGGAGGAAACTCTAAATAAATATGGCGCCGTAAGCGAGCAGACCGCTAAAGAAATGGCGGAAGGCGTTGTAAAACTTCTTGGCGCTGACGTCGGGGTTTCCTCTACAGGAGTTGCGGGCCCTGACGGAGGTACGGATGAAAAACCCGTTGGTCTTGTTTATATCGCTGTTTGTCTTAAAGGAAAAACGACTGTTAAAAAGCTCAATATAAAAGGAAAAAGAAACAGAATAAGGGGAAGAGTTGTTACGGAGGCTCTCACTCTTTTGCTGACGCTTTTATAGGTAAACACCGCACAAAGGAAAATAAAAATAATTTTTCAGACTTAAAATTTATGTTTAGTGTCATTTTCGGGGAAAATTAACACTGACACTTCAATTTTTCCGAAAAATTATTTTTATAGTCAATGTAAACTGCCCGTGATTAGTGAATCATTTCCGAGGCGGTGTGAACGATTATTTGTAAAAAAAGCAAGACAAAATAATAAAAAAACTTTCAGGTATTTTATAAAAAACAAAAATAAAAAAATATTAGATTTCTTTCGAAACTTTATGCCAGTGGAAGTATCGTCAAAAAAATTATTTAATTAAATATTTCTTAACGTTTTCGGCGTTTAAAAAGCAAAACGCCTTTCGCTAAATTAGCGCCGCGAAGAACGCGGGCGGCAAAGCCGACTTTTGCGCAGCAAAAGCGCTGACCATTTAATGAAATAATTTTTTATTGAATTGATGTAATTTTTTAGTTTCGAAAGAAGTCTATTACATAAGGAGGTTATAAAATGGCGGAAAAAAAGAAAACCAAAGAAAACCCCATAGATGTTTCCACCCCGGAGGGAAAAGCGGAATCCCTTCAGAACGCCCTGAAACAAATCGAGAAAAGTTTCGGCAAGGGAGCAATTATGAAGCTTGGGGAAAGCAAGGGAAACGTCAATATACAGGCAATTCCGACGGGATGTTTAAGTCTTGATTTAGCCATAGGTATAGGAGGAATTCCAAGAGGAAGAATAATAGAAATATACGGGCCGGAATCTTCGGGAAAAACGACTCTCGCTCTGCATATGGTAGCCGAAGCCCAGAAATTGGGAGGGGTCGCGGCATTTGTCGACGCTGAACACGCAATCGACCCTATTTACGCTAAGAATTTGGGAGTAAATATTGATGAGCTTTATGTTTCTCAGCCCGATGACGGCGAACAGGCTCTGGAAATTGTTGAGACGATAGTACGTTCAAGCGCCGTTGATATAATTATAGTGGATTCCGTCGCCGCGCTTGTTCCTAAGGCTGAAATCAACGGCGAGATGGGCGACTCACATATGGGACTTCAGGCAAGACTTATGTCGCAGGCACTCAGAAAGCTTACCGGTATAATAAATAAAAGCGACTGTGTGCTTATATTTATAAATCAGCTCCGCGCGAATATCGGAAACGCTGCGATTTACGGCCCAAGCGAAACAACGACGGGCGGCCGTGCTCTTAAATTTTATTCCAGCATACGTTTAGATGTGAGACGTTCGGATTATCTGAAGGTCGGCTCTGAAATTATCGGAAACAGAGTAAAGGTCAAAGTTGCGAAAAATAAAGTCGCGCCTCCTTTTAAGGTTGTTGAGTTTGACATTATGTATGGGAAAGGTATTTCTCATTGCGGAGATATTCTTGATTTGAGCGCTAACCTTGATATTGTAAACAAAAGCGGCGCGTGGTATTCCTATAACGGCAAAAAAATAGGTCAGGGAAGGGAAAACGCAAAAAAATATTTAGAGGAGAATCCGGAGATTGCCCTTGAAATCGAAAACTCTGTAAGAAAGCATTATGAGCTTGACAGTTTAGCGGAAATGGAGCACAGAGAAAAAGTTGAGACGGAGGAACCGATTTCCGTGACGGAGGCTGAAGCGGACGACGACAATGACAATAAACCGTTAAAACTTCCCGACCTTGAGGACGAGGATGCTATTGACGAGGATTTTGACGACGAGTTCGGAGATTTTGACGACGATTTGAGCGATATTGTCATTAATGAATAATTTAAGGAAACGCCGACAAATTAAAAAATAAAAAACCGAGGGAAATACTTGTATTTCCCTCGGTTTTTTATTTTTTCTTTGCTTCTTTTAAAGCGGATTTTGCCGCCTTTGCTTCTTCTTTTGCTTTTTCTTTTTTTTCTTTCCGGATTGATTTTAATTCCTGCGGTGTTTTCATTCCCGCTACGCTTACAATATATATCCCCGCAATTTCAACCTTAATATTTTTTTTAACAGGTATAGCGGCGAATATTTTTTTATCGCACATAAGCGTTACAATCTGTGGGCCTATTTTTGCCTGTACAAAGCACATTTTAATTTTTTTATATAATTTAGGCATTTGTTCTATAACCGCTTTCGGCATATTTATATTCGTGATTTTATCACGTTTTTTATCTATTACATAAATACTCATTGAGTTTTTCATTTTATTTATCATAGTCTGCTGAGTATCCATTTTTTTGTATGCCCATTTGTTAAGGAAATAAAGTCCGGCTAAAATTGCGGCTATAATTATTACTATAAGTATAAGCCAATCACTAAAAGTCATTTTTTAACCTCCCGTATAAAGTTTTTTCGGTATTTATAGCAAAACAACAAATTAATATAATAAAAAATAAGACCGTGAGCGCTCGCTCCCACACCCGCAGGCTGTTCAGCGTTTCGGTTTTGCCAAAACCGGCGCTTACGCCGTCCGCGTTCCTTTGCGGCGCTTATTAAAAAGGGCCTGACCCTAAAACTTTATAACGGAAAGCCCCGCGTTCCTTAAAATTTTTTTATTAATAAATTGGATTGCTATAATATCAGCACCGCATTATTTATTTTACAATATTTTACCTGTTAAAGTCAAGGGTTATAGTCAATCAACTCAAAAAAATCAAGAAAGTGAAAATTTTCGCGCGGTATGTTGCCCGCACGCGCAGAGAGCGTACCGAAAAAATCGATACGCTCTCTGCGAAAATATTATTATCTTTCTACTCTGACTTTAAAAGTCTCATCAACCTCATAACCGGAAGAATCTCTCGCATAAACAGTATATGTTATTCTTCCTGTGTCGGTTGCCTCAAAGCTGAACTCCCATACATATTCATCACCGTCTTTTGAGGTGCGTTTAGAAAGAGAAGCGACTTTCTTATCGTCGGGGTCCTCAATCCATACTTTTTCAACATTTGTGGATGTTCTTACTGTAACCTCAATATCGTCGTAAAGGTCGACGGTACTGTCGTCAAGGTCAATGTCATATATTTCAAGGTCTTCTGTTTCCTCTAACTCAAGTGTGAATTTATATTTTACATCTTTGTTATCCTCATCATACGCATAAATATAATAATTTTTGTCGGACTGAGCGTCCTTTATCGTAAGGGACCACGAACGGCTTGTACCGCTTTTTGAGGAGGAGGTTGTCAAATCAATAGTCTGGTCTTTGTTGTCGGCAACCTCAACTTTTGTGGCTACAGAGGAGGTTATAACTTTAATTTTTACGTTATCGCCTTCCTCGGCGTTATCGTCTACAAGAGTTACGCTTTTTATAGAAAGTTTATCGTCGTCGTCGTCAATTCCCTTTACGCTGAAGCTTTTATGTGTGTCGTCGTCGTCGGTGTAGGCGTATACGAAAAATTTATTTGTGCCTATGTCCTCAACGGGAACGGCAACTTTCCAGATTTTTTCATTGTCGCTTTTATCTTTTGAGGTTTCATAAATAGTTTTGGCGACTCTGCTGTCATCGTTGTCAAAAATACGGATTTCGTTTATGTCATAAGACGTTTCTATTGTAACCGTGACTTCTCCGCCTACAGAAACCTCGGTATTGTTTACGTCAATATCTTTTATTGTACAGTCGTCGTCATCGTCGTCGTCATCGCTGCTTGAGTCTTTATCAACGTCTATGGTTACCGTCTGATAGGCGCTTGAATACCCTTTAGCGTTTCCTACGTGTATAGTAAACTCACGGTTTCCCGATTTGGTCATTTTTACTCTGCCTGTAAAAACTCTGTCATCGCCGGAAGCGGTAAAGCTTGTGAGTTCTTTTGTGTCGGCGTTAAAATCGTTTTCTATTTTTACCTTGGTAGCGGTGTTGTTTGTATAAACGCTGAACTCAACATAATCATTTCTGTCAACGGAATAGTCGCTTACGGTATAGCTTTTAATCCTTGGTGAGGAATCAGCCACTACAGACACGGATACGGGTAGTCCCGTCTCACTGTATCCGCCCTCGTTTCCGGCGTATACCGAAACGCCTTTATAACCGGTTGTGTTTGAGCTTGGAACCCAGTTTAAGGCAAAGACTTTTGTTCCGTCACCGTTTTCCGTATATGTAACGCTTTCGTTTACCATTGTGTTGGTATCGGTGTCGATAAGTTTTACTTTTGTAGCCGTAGCAGAGGCAACAATATTTATAAGTACGGTTTCTCCCGTGTTTACGGCGGTTTTATCAGGCTGCGCCGTAAGAACGGACGGTGTGTCCGTAGTTATTATAACCTGTCTTAAATCATTGTTCCAGTCCACAACGGCTCCCATCGCCTCACCGAGCATACGAACAGGCATAAGAGTTCTGTTCATGGAGTTTATAGACGCTGTGTCAAAGGTAAGAGCTTCCCCGTTTACGGTTATAACGTTTGTTCTCATTTTATGTACTATTGTACGGTTGCCTTTTGTAAAGGTCATTGTTTCCGTTTCTTTATTCCAGTCTGTCTGCATTCCGAAATAATCGGCCGTCGTACGTACGGGAACCATAACACGGCTGTTGTTTATAATTGGCTGAGCGTCGCTGAATATAAGTTTTTCCCCGTTTAAATAAACCCCGTCAATATCATTTGCGCCTGCCGCCAATGAGGAAACCATACCGATTGTACAGAGAGAAACGGCGAAAACGGCAAAAGTAAATACTGACATTATTTTCTTTAACAAAGCAATCATTCCTTTCAATAAGATTTTTGCGGATTTTTTGGCGTTTTAACATACTTTAAAATGGCATTTACAGCAATTCCGGAATAAATAGAGGATAGAGAAAAATATTTCAGAAAACACCGTTATAAAGGATACCAAAAATAATTTTTTGAATTGTGAGGTGTTTCCTTTATTCAGCATTTCTTTACGCTTTCGGCGTTTAAAGAGCAAAATATCTTTCGATTTCCTTGCGGGAATTGCTGTAGTTTTAAAATAAGTACGGGAATACGCCCTGAAATATATTTTTTTATACTGTTATTATATCATAAGTAATGATACATTACAATTTCAGGTATGTTAAAATTATGTTACAATTATTAAGAGCCTGTCTAAAATCTTATCCGATGTAAAAAATTTCCGGATTTGCCGTAGCTGTGTCAGGATTTTCTTTCCTTGTCTGAAAAATTTGTGCAATTTGTACAGCTCAAAGCAGATTTCAGAAAGGCTCTAAGGAAACACCGCGCAATTATAATTTTACAGATTTTGCTGATATTTCCTGTTACTGTGTCAGAGTCTCTTTCCATAGGCTTCCGACTATGCAGCGGGCCTTTTCCCTGCAATAGACTTCTTTCAAAACTGCGAAATTACTTCGGTCCGACAAAAAAATATTTTTTTCTGACAATATTTGTATCAATATGAAGTTTCGAAAGAAGTCTAATAAAAAATATCATCTGCGGCAAAATAATAAAATATAGTCAATAAACTTGAAAAATGAATAAGTTCGGCGGTGAAAAGGATTTTTTCCTCGCCTCTTTTTTTCCATTTTCAAGTTGATTGACTATAATGCAGTCGGCAAAGCATAAAAAAACTAATATATCCAAAAATTATTTCGTTGTTTTGTCCCGAAAATTCTGTGGATTGCTGTAAAATCTGTTTTATTGCATTATGGGGTATTTCCTTTACAGAAGAAAAAGATGTATCAGACGCCGTAGTTCTTTCTGTATTCAAGCATTTTATCGAGGTATTCCGCACCGTCTATCGTGCCGTCTTTAATACACCCGATAATATCCTCTACGGTAACGATTGGATAGACTTTAATTCCGAATTCGTCATATACTTCCTGTACTGCCGATTTATCGCTTTTACCTTTTTCCATTCGGTCAACAGAAATAATCACTCCGGAAACGGAAACGTCCGCCGCGGCTTTCAATATAGGAAGAACCTCTCTTATGGCGGTTCCGGCGGTTATAACGTCCTCAATTATAAGAACCTTATCATTGTCTTTAAGTTTATGACCCACGATAACGCCGCCTTCTCCATGGTCTTTTGCTTCTTTACGGTTAAAGCAATAGTTTAAGTTTTTTCCGGATTTGGAATAAAGCGCAGCCGCGGCTGAAACACAAAGAGGAATTCCCTTATAAGCCGGCCCGAATAATACGTCTGTCTCAATTTTATTTTCTTCTATGCACCGCGCGTAAAATTCTCCGAGCCTGCTTATCTGTTCACCTGTTTTATAATTTCCCGTGTTTATAAAATAAGGGGCTTTTCTTCCGCTTTTTAAAGTGAAATCACCGAATGTAAGCACTTTTGAGTTGCACATAAATTTTATAAATTCTTTTTTATAGTTCATTTTATTACCTCCTTGTATTTTTGAATCTTGCGGTGTTTCCTTTATTTATTTTATCACGAATTTTATAAGGTTTCAATAATTACAGTCAATCAACCACGGAAATCAATTTTTGCGGCGTAGCCGAAATAAAGTTTAGGTCAAGCCTTTGGGTCAGTGCTTTTGCTTCGCAAAAGTCGGCTTCG
>CAYLJL010000037.1:0-10383 GCA_964384005.1 uncultured Lachnospiraceae bacterium
AAAAAATCACTCACTGATTTTAGCCTGATTAACCTTAACGCCGGGGCCCATAGTTGTCGCGAGGACAACACTTTTAATATACTGACCCTTCGTAGCGGAAGGCTTAGCTTTTATAATAGCACTCATAAGAGTTTTGAAGTTTTCGGATAATTTTTCAGCGCCGAAAGAAACCTTACCAACCGGAACATGAATAATATTAGTCTTATCAAGACGATACTCAATTTTACCGGCCTTAATTTCAGAAACCGCCTTGGAAACGTCCATAGTAACGGTTCCCGCTTTAGGGTTAGGCATAAGACCTTTCGGTCCCAGAACACGGCCAAGACGGCCGACAAGTCCCATCATATCGGGAGTAGCGACAATAATATCAAAATCAAACCAGTTTTCGCTCTGGATTTTAGAAACCAAATCCTCCGCGCCGACAAAATCAGCGCCCGCCTTTTCAGCCTCCGAAGCCTTGTCTCCTTTAGCGAAAACAAGGATACGAACAGTTTTACCCGTACCATGTGGAAGAACAACCGCCCCTCGAACCTGTTGGTCAGCGTGCCTTGAATCAACGCCTAAACGGATATGAGCCTCAACTGTTTCATCAAACTTAGCAACACTTGTTTTTGTTACAAGCTCAACAGCCTCCTCTGTATCATATAAAAGCGACTTATCAATGAGCTTTTCTTTTTCGAGATATTTTTTTCCTCTTTTCAAAATATTTCCTCCTTATGTGGTGATATCGGGAGATGTTCCCTCCCACTTATTATGTATCATAAGGGCTAAAACATCAGAAAAACCAAGCCAAAAAATATAATTGCGGTTCTTGATTTTATTTTCCGGCGATAATTTTTTTAATATTTTACCGTAATGATACATTCTTCAAAATATCGTTGTACTTACTGCATATCACAAGGGTATATTTATCAGAATTCAGATTACAAACAGTTCTTGCAATATTATTCTTCAACAACAATACCCATACTTCTCGCGGTTCCCTTAATCATGCTGACAGCCGCGTCTAAAGTAGCCGCGGTCAAATCAGGCATTTTCTGTTCCGCTATTTTTTTAACCTCGTCAATGGAGATTTTAGCGACCTTGGTTTTATTGGGAACACCCGAACCGGACTCAATTTTGCAGGCTTTTTTCAAAAGAACGGCGGCGGGAGGAGTTTTTGTAACAAAGGTAAAACTCTTATCCTGATAAACCGTAATAACAACAGGGATAACAAGGCCGGCGTCCTTAGAAGTTCTTTCGTTGAATTCCTTACAGAATCCCATAATATTTACACCGTGCTGACCCAGAGCTGGACCAACCGGAGGAGCAGGACTTGCCTTTCCTGCCGCAATCTGTAGTTTAATATAACCGGTAATTTTTTTTGCCATTTAAAGGCACCTCCTAAATAAAATGTGGTAATTAGCGGGATTTTCCCTCCCACGGCGAGATTACGCCAACAGACGAACCTGAGTAAAATCAAGCTCCACGGGGGTTTCACGCCCGAAAATAGAGAGCATAACAACAACGGTTCGTTTATTAATATTTACTTCCTTTACAATACCTGTCGACTCGGCAAAGGGGCCGGATATAACCGAAACAACGTCGCCCTCGCTGATATCGATAGTCTGGACATAGGACTCAATTCCCATGTTATAAACCTCGTCGTCCGTAAGCGGAACAGGCTTAGAGCCCGGCCCGACAAAACTCGTGACGCCTCTGGTGTTCCGGACGACATACCATGTATCATCGTCCATAATCATTTTAAGTAACACATAACCGGGAAAAACTTTACGTTGAACAACCTTTTTTTTGCCGTCTTTAATTTCTACCTCGTCCTCAAGAGGAACAATAACCTCTAAAATTCTGTCGCGCATATTTCTGTTATCAACGAGCTTTTCGATATTTGCTTTAACTTTGTTTTCATATCCGGAATAAGTATGAACGACATACCATCTCGCGTTTTCCTGTTCAGACATATAACTAAACCTCACAATACACTATAATCAAAGGCATTCGGTAAAGGCAGCCCGTATATAGTCAGCCAGCTAAAAAAATGCGCAAATCCGGTGACTAAAAATCATTTTCGCCTGTGTTGCCGTCAGCAGGCATATGCTTACGGCCATGCTTTCCTTCCACCGCATCGCGAAAATAATTTTTCCCGCCTCTTTTTATCACTTTTCAAGTTGATTGACTATACCATTTACAAAATGGCGCTAAAACCATATTGTAAAACAGCGTCTATGGCATAAATCACTACTCCGACCGCCAAAGATATAACAATCACAACAACCGTTTCTTTAAAAAGGTCTTTACGAGACGGCCATTTAATCTTTTTAAACTCCGCTTTGTGTCTGTCAAAAAAGCCGGGACCCTTTTTTTCGGCTTTATTTTTGTTTTTCTTTTTATTGTCTTTAGAAGCTTTCGCCTGGTCTTTTGAGACAATTTTCTCATTTTCGTTGCTTTCGTTTGAAGTGTTTTCTTCCATGCTTAAACTTACCCCTTTCACAAAGAATTGCGAAAACGCTGATTTTTGTTCTGAAAGATTTTTCAGAGCCGAAAAATTCTTTATTAGCGCATAAATCGGCGTTTTATTATTTTGTTTCTCTGTGCAATGTGTGTTTATTGCAGAACCTGCAATACTTCTTTGTTTCCATTCTGTCGGGATGTACTTTTTTATCTTTCATAGTATTGTAGTTTCTCTGCTTGCAGTCAGTACACGCCAAAGTAATTTTAGTCCTCAAAACTTCCACCTCTTTTGCATAATTTCATAATTTTAACACATAAAAAAAAGACGTTCTTCGCCTTTATCATAATATCATATATAAAACACCCTGTCAACATTTTTTTCAAGGAAACCGAAAAATTTTCTCTGAAAGAAGTATTATCCAATTTTCAGATAAGGCCTTACAGCAATTCCGGAAAACTCCCGAATTGCTGTAGAGCGAAGGCATTTTCTTAATAATTCTCGGCTTTAACCTGAAAATAAGCCTGAGGATAAGAACATACCGGGCAAACCTGAGGCGCTTTTTTACCGACGCAAATATGACCGCAGTTAGAGCATTCCCAGATAGCGTCTCCGTCCTTTGAGAAAACCAGACCCTCGTCAAGATTAGCTATAAGTTTTCTGTATCTTCTCTCGTGTTCCATTTCAATCGCCCCGACTTTCTCAAAAAGCGCGGCGATTTTATCAAAGCCCTCCTCTTTAGCGACCTCCGCGAAATCTTTATACATATCGCTCCATTCAAAATTCTCACCTTCAGCGGCGCTTTTCAGATTATCGAGAGTGGAACCCAGCCCGCCTAAAGTCTCAAACCATATTTTAGCGTGTTCTCTTTCATTTTCTGCAGTTTTCTCAAAAATTTCAGCGATTTGCACATAACCGTCTTTTTTTGCTTTAGCAGCGAAATAAGTATACTTGCATCTTGCCTGAGATTCTCCCGCGAAAGCGGTTCTTAAATTTTCCTCTGTTCTTGTTCCTTTCAAATCTGCCATTATGAAACAACTCCTTTGTAATATTCTAATATCTTTCAGAAAACACCGCGCAAAAGATTATAAAAATAACTTTTCAAATTTAAAATTTCCGTTATCGTGTTATTTTAACGTGAGTTCGATGAAAATTTATAGTTAATGGAACCTTTTTCTATCGTAAAAAGGCTGGCCGCAAAGCTACGCTTTGCTGCTCGCCTATGCAGCCAAGGTTCCAAACCTCCAAAAATGCTCTTGGAACATAAAAACCTTGAGGCTCTGCCTCAAACTCCGCCCGCTGTTCAGCGCTTTGGCTTTGCCAAAGCCGGCTTACGCCGTCCGCATTTCTTTGCGGCGCTTATTGAAAAAAGCGGGATAAAAACTTTTGTGCGAAACTGTCGTTTCGCTGTTATTTTTCATCGAACTCACGCAATTTTAAGGAAAAAGTAACGCTGACACTTCAATTTTTCTGAAAAATTATTTTTTATTTTTTAATTATGCGGTATTTCCTTCAATTTGTCGGTATTTTCTTTATATAACGTTTCCCTGAAAACAGGGATATTTACCGCTTGTAAATATATAATTACCCAAAATATATAAAATTATACAGGCAAACCAAAGATTTCGTTTCATAAAACCAATAAAGAAACAATTTTTACAGTGTACCGGCAAAATCAACACGCTGTAAAAAAGCCGATTAATCGGACAGCTGTCCGGTCAATCGGCTTTAAACTCTTATTTATTCAGCGACAGGATAAACAGAAAGCTGTTTTTTATCTCTGCCCTTTCTTTCATATTTAACAACACCGTCAACCAAAGCGAACAAAGTATCATTGCCTCCGATACCTACGTTGTTGCCGGGATGAATTTTAGTTCCTCTCTGAGTATAGAGAATGTTTCCCGCCTTAGCGAACTGACCGTCGGCACGTTTAGGGCCAAGTCTCTTAGACTCTGAGTCCCTGCCGTTTTTAGTAGAGCCCACTCCCTTTTTATGAGCGAAAAACTGAAGATCTAAATTAAGCATAACTACACCTCCCTGTCAATAATTTTAACTTCTTCGGGATACTGCGCCTCAACGCCCGACAGACCGAGCAAAAGACAATTAAAAATCAAATCAGCATCATGATTGTGAGCATTGTTTTTTATTTCTCCTACCTCAATTTTCAGAAAACCGCCGCCCTTTTCAGCCGCCTCAAAAGAAAAATCCGCCTCTGTAAAAGCTTCTATACAGTTTACACAATTAAAAGTAAGAACCGACACGGCGGAACAGACAATACTGGCGCCGTGGTTGTCGGCGCGAAATCCGTAAATTTCGTTATTTTTATTTCGAAAGATTTCAATTTTAATCATAAACGTTTATTTTTCAAAAAACTTTATTTTTATAAATTGTTTTCTTCTGTGCTAACCTCATAAAAAAGAGAGATTAGTATTATTGAAAAAATAAAAATCAACCGTTGATTTTTTCAATTTTAAGTTCTGTAAAAGGCTGTCTGTGTCCTTTTTTCTTGTGGAAAGTCTTTTTAGGCTTGTATTTGTAAATGATGACCTTTTTAGCCTTGCCGTCGCCGATAACAGAAGCCTCAACGCTGGCGCCGTCAACTATAGGAGCGCCTATTTTCAAATCGCCGCCGTTTCCTACAGCCAAAACATTTTCAAAAACATATCTGCTTTCCGGAGCAGCGGCAAGTTTTTCAACTCTGATAACGTCGCCCTCGCAGACCTTGTATTGCTTTCCGCCTGTTTCAATAATCGCGTACATCAGTACACCTCCTTAAATATGAGAACTCGCCGGATTCGGAAGTATCGCCTGAACAATACATTTAAAAACCTCTCCGCGCGGCTGCGGAAACACTGATTAATTCAAAAATTATCTTTAATATCCTTAAAACAGCGTTTCACAAACAAAGACATTTTAACACACAAAAAAAACCATGTCAACATTTTTTTAATATTTGCCGCTGATACTATTTTAATACCGATTTAATGTATCAGACTTCCCCGAAATCAGGAATCAGGATAAAAAATCCGAACATATTACAAGTATCATCCTTCAGTGTTGATTTTATAAGCAGAACCGAATCAGCCACTTTAGCGAACTCTATAGCGGGAACGCTGAGCACGGCCCCCGCCATATCAATAGCGAGGTAAGGAACTGACTTGGTTATTTTAAATTTAAGAAGACTTGATATACTCGTAAGATATGAGCTTGTAAGAATGTTGCCGATTTCCGTAATAACGGAAAGTTCCATCTCCTTGAAATCATAAAGGCTTTTATTTTTTTTGTTCAAAAGCCTGTTAGTAAGGGTACAGGCGGAATTTTCGTCCATAACGTACATCATGGTACCTTTAATATCGCCGTAAATTTTAACAAAAACACTGGCGACGACTTTATCGGCGCCGTTCAGAATATCAGGCAAATCTTTAAATTCCGGAGTAGTAACCTCCGGCACCGTCATAGTAATCTTATCTTTCAGAAAGCTGGCGAGACTACCCGCCGCCGTTCCGGAACCAATATTAGCGATTTCTTTAAGCGTATCGGCATCAAGCTGATTAAATCCCCAGTTATTGCTCATATCCTTACCAACTCCTTTAGTTAAACGTCAGTCGACCTCCATTTATAGAAAAAATTTTGAATTTCTCAAAATTATATTACGCCGGACGCATTGCGGCAACGCCGCAAATTCCTTATACAGCCGTGCGCGTCTGTTATATAATGAATGACAAATTAATTTGTCGTTCATTACATAAAGTCAAAAACACTTATGGAAATACCGCGCAATTCAAAAATAAAAATAATTTTTCGAAAAATTGAGGCATCAGTGTTATTTTTCCTGAAAAATGACACGATAACGGAAATTTTAGATTTGAAAAATCATTTTTATTCCCTTTTATTTATGCGGTGTTTCCTTATAAAAACCATCTGTCAGAAATTTCCAAGCTATTTTTTTAACACGCTCTGAATAAAAATACATACCGTTTTTTCAAAATTTATTCCTATAGTAGATATATTATCATTAATATGATAAGTTTGTCAAATATATTTACAAAAAACTTTGTTAAAAGGTCCTTAAAAAAAGTATGGCCGTATACAAATCAAACAAATCCGGACGGGAGAAAAAAGAAAAAATATAATCCTTTTCGTCACACTAAGACTTTTCAGAGAAAAAACAAGAGATAATTTAGAGATTTTGCACATTTCAACGGACAAAAAAAATATTCTGACAAAAAATTATCAGAAAAAGCAGATAAAAGTTACAGATTATCAGAAAACCGTCATATTACTTTCACCCGCGCCGACGTCAGCCCTTACTTGTGATAAGGTTCGTTATTAATAATTCTGTGAGCTCTGTAAATTTGTTCAAGAAGAATCACCCTCATAAGCTGGTGAGGGAATGTCATATCAGAAAAGCAGAGAGACAGGTCCGCTGTTTTTATAACCGACTCGGAAAGACCGAGCGACCCGCCTATAATAAAAGAAACTCTGTTAATTCCGGAAAGCATAGACTCTCTGAAAAAAACAGCAAATTTTTCACTGGACAGTTTTTTTCCTTTCAAATCGAGGGCAATAATAAAAGAATTTTTCAGGACTTTTAAAATTCTTTCTCCCTCTTTGTCCTTTATAATTCGCGTTTGAGCGTCCGAAAGATTTTCAGGCGCCCTTTCATCGGATACTTCCGTAATGTTAAGGTCGACGTATCTTGACAGCCGTTTTGAGTATTCCGCCACGGCGTCTTTAAAAAAGCCCTCTTTAATTTTTCCGACGCAAATAATATCTGTTTTCATAAAAAACACCTATACAAGTTCAATGAGCCTTTCAACCCCGAATCTTGCCGCCATATACAAATTAAATTCTTTTCCTGGCTCAATACCGTAGCCGTCTAAAATTTCCTTAACCGTGTTAAAAGCGGTTTCCGGAGTATTGTTTTCCTTGCTCAGATGTCCTAAAAAAACGTTTTTAAGCTTTATATTCTGGCATATAATCCACGCGAGGAGTTTACCCGCCGTTTCGTTTGAAAGATGTCCCTTCTTTCCGAGGATACGTTTTTTCAGGGAAATGGGATATGTGCCGTTTTCAAGCATAAAAACATCATGGTTGCTTTCTAAGAGAAGCAAATCGCAGTCTTTGATATTTTCCATAATTTCCTCGGTAATATGGCCGATGTCCGTAGCGGCGGATATTTTGAATTTATCCGTCATAACGCTGTAACCTACCGGCTGAGCCGCGTCATGGGGTATAGAATAAGGTCTTATACATAAATCCTTTACAATAAAATCCTTTTTTTCAGAAATAACCCTTTTGTTGCCTTCGGAAATAACCCCGACCGAATCAGGCATATTTCTCCATGTACCTTCCGTAGCGTAGACCGGTATACCGAATCTTCTTGATAAAACGCCGATTCCTTTTATATGGTCTATATGTTCATGGGTCACAAAAATCCCGTCTATATCACCGCCGGAAACACCGATTTCCGAAAGGCCCGACTGAATCATTTTTCCGCTCAGACCCGCGTCGATTAAAATTTTAGTATTTTCCGTTCCGATAAAAAGACTGTTTCCACTGCTGCCGCTTGCGATTGTAGCGAATTTAACCGCCATAAAAAATTGCTCCTGTTCATAAAAATATTTTCAAAAACCGAAAAACAAAAAGTCTCCGTCAAATTTATTTTTCAACTTTCATTCTTATCGGCCACTCTTTTAACGTCCGCGCCTATCGCGGTAAGCTTTTCCTCTATTTTTTCATAACCTCTGTCAATATATTTAACGTTGCCTATGGTAGTAGTGCCTTTAGCGGCAAGTCCGGCGATAACCAGAGCGGCGCCCGCTCTTAAATCCGTAGCGTTGACTTCGGCGCCCATAAGCTGCTTCACTCCCTCGACAACGGCGACTCTGCCTTCGACAGTAATATTTCCGCCCAGACGTTTAAGTTCGTTAATATATTGAAATCTGTTATCCCATACATTTTCAGTCAGAATGCTCGTACCGTTAGCGACACATAAAAGAGCGGTCATCTGCGGCTGCAAATCTGTCGGAAATCCGGGATATACCATTGTTTTAACAGTTGTGGGCACAAGATTTCCCGTAGAAACAACTCTTATAAAGTCGTCGCCCTCATAAAGCATACAGCCCATTTCCTGAAGCTTGGCGGACAAGGGGTCCATATGTTTCGGGATAATATTTCTGACAGTAACGTCACCGCCGGCCATAGCGGCGGCAATCATATAAGTACCCGCCTCAATCTGGTCGGGAATAATCATATACTCCGCGCCGTGAAGTTCGGATACGCCGGTTATTTTAATAACGTCGGTACCCGCCCCTTTGACTTTCGCCCCAAGCATATTCAGAAAATTAGCGGTATCAACAATATGCGGTTCTTTGGCGGCGTTTTCAATAAGGGTAACGCCCTCCGCCATAGCGGCGGCGAGCATAATATTAATAGTGGCGCCGACACTGGGCATATCAAGATAAATATGGCTTCCCGTAAGCTTTTCAGCGGACAGTTTAACAACGCCGTGCTGAATGGTATACTCCGCCCCGAGGGCCTTAAAACCTCTCAGATGCTGGTCGATAGGCCGTGTACCGAAATTACAGCCGCCCGGCATGGCGACCTCCGCCTTTTTAAATCTGCCGAGCAAAGCGCCCATAAGATAATAAGAGGCGCGGATTTTCTTAACCGACTCATAAGTAGCGCAGTATTTATTAATATTTGAACTGTCGATAACAAGGGAATTATCGTCTGTAAACTCACAAACAGCGCCGATATTAGTTAAAGTATCGACAAGACTTCTGACGTCCTCAATAACAGGGAGATTTTCAATAACGCATTTCCCTTTTGCCATAATCGCCGCGGGAATGATAGCGACGACAGCATTTTTTGCGCCGCTTATAAAAACCTCCCCCGAAAGCTGCTTTTGCCCTGTAATAACCAAATGTTCCATCTGTTTACGTACACCTTTCTTAACAGTATAATAGAAACCGGGACAAAAGCTAAGTTTTTTTAGCTATACGCCCGCGCGACAAATACAATCCGCTTTTTTATTATACCATTTTTTTAATAAACAATAAAGTCTTTTTTTCGGAAATCCACGAAAATCAATTTTTACAAAACTGAATAGGCAGGAATCTTCCGTAAGTCAACCCGCCGCAAATAATTTATATTTATTTTGAGAACTTCGCTATTTTAGCGTTGTGGAGGGCAAAGCCAAGGAAATAAAAGATAACAACGCTTCCAATCGCCTGAATAAGGTTCTGAAAAACAGAGGAAGACGCCTGAATAACTCCGTATTCAAAAAGCGAATTTACACCCGCCTCTATAAATTTTTCGGAATCCGGGGTCATAAAATAGCCTTTAAGTAAAACGCCGCACAGAAAATATCCTGCGACCATAATAATTTCGCATATAAGAGCCGCCGATATATTTCTGACGGAAAAAAATTTTGAATTATCATCAGAATAATCTTTGACCAGACCGGTAATATAACCCATAAGACCTTTTATAATAAATGTAAATATAATCCAATGAGGGACGCCAAGGAGCAAATCAGCCAGAGCGGAGCCCACAGCCCCCGAAACAGCGCCGTACTTTCTGCCGAACATTACGGAAATAATAATAATAAATCCATCGCCGAAATTTATGTAACCATCCGTCATTGTAGGAATGGGAAGCTTTAAAAACATTGTGCCAAGACAAATAATAGCGGTAAAAAGTCCTGTAAGACAAACTGTCTGCGCATTTGTTTTTTCCCTTCTGACGCTTGTTTTTTTCATAAAGACAAACACTCCTTTATTAGACCTGTTTATTCTTTCATTTTTTTGCTATAATTCAGCTTCTTATAATTTTAATTACTAACACTTAATATGTCAAGTCTTTTTTTTAGAGTAACCACGGAAATCAATTTTTGCGGCGTAGCCGAAATAAAGTTTAGGTCAAGCATTTGG
>CAYLJL010000038.1:0-4963 GCA_964384005.1 uncultured Lachnospiraceae bacterium
ATAATTTTAACAATAGGTGCGGAGTTTTCAGATACACTACGGTAAATCAAATTTTTATCATTTCCTATAATATTTACTTTTATAGTCAGTCAACTTAAAAACGAACAAGTTCGCCGGTTGAAAATTATTTTCACAGCGTTAATGTCAGTCGTCATAGGATTCGGCTGTGCTCTCCTTCCATTGCCTTGTTAAAATAATTTTTATCTCGTCTCCTTTTGTTCATTTTTAAATTGGACTGCTATAATTCAGGAAACACCCCACAAAGGAAAATAAAACTGATTTTTCAAACTTAAAATTTACGTTTAGTGCCATTTTCAGGGAGAAATAACACTGACACTTCAATTTTTTGAAAAATCAGTTTTATCAGACTTCTTCCAAAACTTCATATTGGTAAAAACGTGGCCTCAAAAAAATATTTTTTATTGGATTGATTTAATTTCATAGTTTCGAAAGAAGTCTATTTTTTAATTTGTCGGTATTTCCTCTGCTTTTTTTACGAATTACCGTAAATTCAGATACTCGTCGCAATAATCTCTCAGACAGCATATTTCACATTCCGGCTTTCGTGCCTTGCATATTTTCCTGCCGTGGGCGATAACCTGCGTGTTATATCTTATCCAATGCTCTTCAGGAAAAATTTCCATAAGCTCAAATTCTATTTTAACAGGGTCGTCGCTTTTTGTAAAACCCACTTTTTTTGAAATCCTTTTAACATGAGTATCAACTACAATACTCGGAAGGTTGAAAATATGACTCCTTACAACATTCGCGGTTTTTCTGCCGACCCCCGGTATTTTTATAAGTTCCTCAATATCCGAGGGCATAACGCCGTTATATTCTTCTAAAAGCATACGGCAGGCAAGTATAATATTTTTTGCCTTATTTCTGTAAAAGCCCGTACTTTTAATGTCCCTCTCAAGTTCTTCCAAATCAGTTTCCGCGAAATCTTTTATAGAAGTATATTTTTTAAATAAATTCTTTGTGACTATATTAACTCTGTCGTCTGTACATTGAGCGCTTAATATTGTCGCTATTAAAAGCTGCCACTCATTTTCATGAACAAGATAACATTTATCCTCCGTAGGATAATTTTCATCAAGAAGCCTTAAAATACTGTCAACCTTTTCTTTAATCCTCATAAAAACACCTCGTCATAAAAACATATCATTAAAAATATTCAAAGTTCCGCCTTTGAGAATATTTTACATTTGTTGAAAAATCCATCCAATCCTATAGATATAAGCAATGAAAATATAATAAAACCAACTGTTAAAATCAATATCATCGGCGTAAAAGGCGCCAGATTAAAAAATCCGGGGAATAATAAAATACCTCCAGCGAATACAGCGCACATACAAGTAAAAAGAATACATCTCGTGGTATTAAAAGGAATACACATCTTAAACAAAAACATAAGCCTCGCAAATCCCGTAACATAAACACATACTGTAGAAACCTCCGTTTCCGGAATATTAAAAATATACTCAAAAAGAAGTATGCCTGAAATAGAAATAAACACAGCCGCCGACGGTGGCAGAGCAAGCTTCATTATATTCTGAAAAAAGTTTCCTTTTATTATATTTTTATTAGGCTCCAAAGCAAGAACAATTCCGGGTATTCCCGAGCTTACAACATTAACAATCGTCTGTTGAATCGGTACGAATGGATACGGAAGGTGAACAAATAAAAACAAAAACGCCAATCCGAGAGAATAGAGAGTCCTCACCATAACCACAGCCGCCGACCTTTGAATATTATTTATAGAACGTCTGCCTTCGGCGACAACCTTCGGCATAGAATCAAAGTTTGAGTCGAGCAGTATAAGCTGTGAGACATTTCTCGCGGCGTCCGTTCCCGAAGCCATAGCGATGCTGCAATCGGCCTCTTTAAGGGCAAGCACGTCGTTTACTCCGTCTCCTGTCATCGCCACGGTGTGACCGTTTTTCTGCAGGGAATTAATAAGCTCTTTTTTCTGAATAGGCGTAACTCTTCCGAATACGACATTTTCGGAAACTGCGCTGTCAATATTATCTTTATTGATAAGCGTAGCGTCGATTGCTTTTTCATAGCCGTCAATTCCCGCGGCTTTCGCTATACCGCTTACAGTTTCCACACTGTCGCCGGAAATAACTTTTATTGATACGCCCTGCTCTTTAAAATATTCAAGAGTTTCCCTGGCTTCCGCTCTTATTTTATCACGAATAAGTACAAAAGCGACAGGAGTTATTTCCTTTGGCAGATTCTTAGGAGAACATTTATTTTTTGAATGGGCAATAAGTATAACTCTGCTGCTTTTTGAAAACTCGTTGATTTTTTCTTTAATTTTTGAAGGTATTTCCTTGAGTATAAATTCAGCGGCGCCCATTATATAAGAACCGTGTTTCTCAAAATATACTCCCGACCATTTTTCCTGACTTGAAAACGGACATAACTCAATGGGTTTCCAGTTGCTTTTGTCTGTATATTTATCTTTTATCGCGTTAAAGGTAGGGTTGTTGTCCTCAAGGGAATTCACTATGGAAGAAAGAGCGACGGGTACTATTTCCGTATATCTTTTATCAAGTATGACAGTGTTCGTAACCTCCATAGAACCTTCAGTAAGCGTTCCCGTTTTGTCAAGACATAATGTATCAACTCTCGCGAGGGTTTCTATACAGTAAAGTTCCTGTACGAGAACTCTGTATTTAGCGAGCCTTACTACCCCCACCGCGAGTACGGTACTCGACAGAAGCATAAGTCCTTCCGGAATAATTGTAATAATAGCGGCGATACTCTGAATAACCGCTTTTTCAAATGTGTTCTCATCAACGCTAATCTGATTTAACACAATAATTATACCGACAGGTATTATAAAAAATGATATAACTTTTACTATTTTATTTAAAGTCCGCATAATTTCGGAATTAATTTTCTTGATGTATTTCGCCCCGCTTGAAATCTTCGAGACATAATTATACTTTCCGACTCTCTCGGCTTTAGCCGTACATTTTCCGCTTACTATAAAACTGCCCGCGAGAAGCAGGTCTCCCTCTTTTTTATAAACAGCGTCTGACTCCCCCGTTACAAAAGACTCGTTTACATCGCAGCTTCCTTTTACGATAATTGAGTCTGTTACAACCTGATAACCGCTTTCAAAAACAAGAATGTCATCAAGAACTATCTGCTCAATGTCGATTTTTACTTTTGTTCCGTTTCTTATAACGTCAGCTTTTGTCGAGGCTATAATAGAAAGCTTATCAACAGTAAGTTTCGAGCGGATTTCCTGAATAACCCCTACAAATAAGTTGCAAAGAACAACTCCCATAAACAAAATATTTTTATACTCTCCTGTAATAATTATTATAATAGCAAAACTAAAGTTTAAAATATTAAAAAAGGTACACAAATTACCCGCTATAATTTGAGGAATTGTTTTTGTGGGGATAGTATTGTCATCATTAAAAAATCCCTCGGCAACCCTTTGTTTTACCTCATTTTCAGAGAGTCCTTTTTCATAGTCAGGCGAATATCGCTGTATTTTTTTTAATTCGTCATTATTTTCAATATTATAGTCCATCATCTTCCTCCGATTGCATTATAAGAACTTCTGCCGGAAAAAAATACATACACGGCAAACGGAATTATAGTAAACTTATGCGCGCGATTGCGTCAGTAACGCCACTTTCATCGGCCCGCGGCCGGCACAATGGGAAACGAATCAATTCATTTCCTATATATGTATTTTTCTTAAATCCTGACGCTTATAGCTTATAATATAAACATTTCCCAAGCAAATCATTTTTTCCGTAATAATCAAAAAGTATATACACTGTTTCCTTTTTCACATCGGAAAAATCATTTTGCGTACCGATGTAAATATTATAGTCAAATTTTTCTATATGACACATTCTTCCAAGCTGTTTTGGAGTGAACGCCGCAAGATGAGGTATATACCTTTCTATATTTTCCGAATTTTCAAAAAACTTTCTTGAAAAAGACTTTGTCCCGTCAAAATCATTCTGTCCAAGCCAATAAGGAAAGTTTTTTACATTATCGTTTAAATACATATCAAATTTTAAAATATCTTTAAGTTTATCCATTTCTCTGGTATGTCCGGAACAAAACTCAAACATAATTGTGTACAGTTTCATTTTGCTGTGGGAAACCTCATGATATTTTTTGTCAGTCCAATACAGCGCGAGTTTTTCAAAAAAACAAAAGGGACTTTCAAAGCGGTTTGCCATGAATCTGACCGTATTTAAACATTTTCCGGAATTATAATATGTTTCTACCATTTCAGTAATATATTTAAGAAGTGTCATTTCCTCAAAAGTAACTTTTTCGGTAAACAGCACCTCATAAGGCGGCTTTTCATTATATACAATTCCGTATTTTTCAGAATCCCGCCTGAGGCCCGAACCTCTTAAAAGCTTTAAAAAACCAAGCTGAAGCTGTTCGGGATAAACTTTGTAAACATCGTCGAAAGATTTTTTAAAGCTTTCGTAATCCTCAAAGGGCAAACCCGCGATTAAATCAAGGTGTATGTGAATATTTTTAAAACTTTTGATAATTGAAACCTTTCTGAAAAGAGCGCTGATATCGGTTTTTCTGCGTATTGCAAAAAGAGTATCCGAATTTGTTGATTGTACCCCTATTTCAAGCTGAAAAAGCTGTTTTCTCGCTTTTTTAAGGACTCTGAGCATATCGTCGTCTATAATATCCGCTGAAATCTCAAAATGAAAATTTGTTATGCCGTTATCATTTTCAATAATAAATTCCCATATTTTAACAGCGAATTTTTTATCGCAATTAAATGTTCTGTCCACAAATTTAACTTGTCTGACTTTTTTATCAAGAAAAAATTTCAGGTCGCTAAATACCCTTTCTATTGACAAAAACCGTACTCCGCTTTCAACAGAGGATAAGCAGTATTGGCAATTATACGGACAGCCTCTTGATGATTCATAATATATTATTTTGTTTT
>CAYLJL010000038.1:4973-10284 GCA_964384005.1 uncultured Lachnospiraceae bacterium
GTATCTCATCAAGAGACAGGGCTTTCCTTACTTTAGTGGCAACGGTTTTTTCCCCGTCATAATAGGCTATTCCGTCGATATCGGAAAGCTTTTTGTCTCTGTTTTTCAGACATGATATCAGCTCAAAAGCTGTTCTTTCTCCCTCTCCTGTTATTACAATGTCAATTCCTCTTTGAAATAAATAATCATACTCATAGCTTACCTCAGGCCCGCCGAGTATTATTTTAATATGGGGCAAAATCTTTTTTATAACAGAAACTATGTTTAAAATCATTTCTATATTCCATATATAACATGAAAACCCAAGAATATCGGGTCGCATTTTATAAATTTCAGAAAATATAAACTCCTCGCTGTTATTTATTGTAAATTCAGCCACATCTGCGTATAAATTCATTTTTTCGCAGTATTTTTTTATACTTCTGAGCGCCAGTGAAGAATGAATAAACTTCGCGTTGAGAGCGACAAAAACCGTTTTCATAAAAATCACCCAATCCATTATAGTAAAACAATAGACTTCTTTCGAAACTGCGAAATTACTCCGGTCCAACAAAAAAATATTTGTATCAATATGAAGTTTCGAAAGAAGTCTAATAAAAGAATGAACAGACAAGCTTTAAAAAAATATGATATATCAAGGAATTCTTTTGCTGTTTCGCACTAAAAATTTTGTGAATTGCCATAAAATATCAAACTGCTGTTTCCCGAAGGCAAGTTTCCTTAAATCTCAACAACGGCGGAAAGAACCTTCCCTATACTGTCATGAATAACAAGATTTGCTCTCATATCGTAAGAAGTCTCTGATTTGTTTATGAGCACAAGCCTGTTGCCCTTATAATAATTGACAAGACCCGCCGCGGGATAAACCACCAGACTCGTCCCCCCGACAATAAGCACATCAGCGTCGCTTATATATTTACAGGCTGAAGTCCAGATATAATCGTCAAGACCTTCTTCATAGAGAACAACATCAGGTTTAACTAATTCACCGCATTTTTCACAGTAAGGAACTTTTTCGGCTTTCAAAATAAAATCCACATCATAAAATTCACCGCATTTTGTACAATAGTTTCTGAAAACCGAACCGTGCAGCTCAAAAACATTTTTACTCCCCGCCAACTGATGAAGATTGTCAATATTCTGAGTCACAACAGCTTTAATCTTTCCCTCCTTTTCAAGCTTTGCCAGAGCAATATGCGCTTTATTGGGTTTAGCGTCTTTGTATATAAGATTATTTTTATAATAATCAAAAAACAATTCTGTATGTTTCAGAAAAAATGAGTGACTTATAAGGCTCTCGGGAGGATAGCCGTATTTGCTGACAGCGTTGTAAAGACCCTTTTCACTTCTAAAATCAGGAATATCGCTTTCTGTAGACACCCCCGCGCCCCCTAAAAAAACAATATTGTCACTTTCATCAATTATTTTCTTCAATTCTTCATAAGCCATAAAATCACCTTTTTTATTTTTCATAAAATACCGCAAAGAAGCGCGAACATTCTCTCCGACTTTTTCAAAACAGAATCGCTGAAGTTCAAAAATTATTTTTTATTTCTGTCTCCCCGCGGCATTTTCCTTATTTATGTTTTTTAACAAATTTTTCGATTTTTTCAAGCGCCGTATTAATATCTTTAATTGAATACGCGTAAGAACATCGGATAAATCCCTCTCCGCATTCCCCTAAAGCCGTTCCCGGAACAACAGCGACTTTTTCTTCCCTAAGGAGATTTTCACAGAATTCATCTGACGTCATACCGGTAACGGAAACAGACGGAAACAGATAAAAAGCCCCGAGCGCCTCAAAACATTCAAGCCCCATATCTCTGAAACCTTTAAGCATAACCCGCCTTCTCATGTCATATTCCTTACGCATTCTGTCCACGTTGTTCTCACAGCTTTTCAGAGCCTCTACAGCCGCATATTGGCTTACCGTCGGAGCGCACATAATAATATACTGGTGAATTTTAACCATAGCCGAAATAATATCGGGCGGAGCGGCGGCATAGCCAAGTCTCCACCCCGTCATCGCGAAAGATTTCGAGAAACCGTTAAGTACAATGGTTTTTTCATACATTCCGTCAATTTCGGCAATAGAAATATGTCGTCTGTCACCGTATGTAAGTTCGGAATAAATTTCATCACTTATAACGACAATGTCTTTATCTCTTAAAACCCCGGCGATTTTCTCAAGGTCTTCTCTTTCCATAATAGCGCCCGTAGGATTATTTGGATACGGAAGAATCAACGCCTTTGTTTTATCCGTTATTTTTTCGAGAATTTCTTCAGGCGTAAGTCTGAAGTCATTTTCAACCTTTGTTGTAATAACAACAGGCGTACCGCCCGCCATAATTATACATGGTTTATATGAAACAAACGAAGGTTCGGGAAGAAGGACCTCGTCGCCCGGATTTATAACAGCCCTCAGAGCGACGTCGATTCCCTCGCTGGCCCCGACGGTTACAAGAATTTGATTTTTGTAATCATAGCGGCAATTTATCTTGTTTTCAAGATATTTTGAAATTTCTTTCCTTAATTCGGGCAGTCCCGCGTTAGATGTATAAACGGTTCTGCACTTTTCAAGAGTATATATTGCTCTTTCCCGTACAGCCCAGGGCGTATCAAAATCAGGTTCGCCGACGCCGAGAGAAATCGCCCCCTCAATTTCATTCGCTATATCAAAAAATTTTCTGATACCTGAATAAGGCATATTCTGGATTTTCTCCGCGATAAAAGATTTTTTTTTCATCATGGCGATACAATCATCCTTTCGTCACATTTTTTTTCTTTTTCTAAAATAATGCCGTGGTCTTTGTACTTTTTAAGGACAAAATGAGTAGCCGTACTTAAAACAGAATCAAGAGTAGATAATTTTGTTGAAATAAAGGAAGAAATTTCCTTTAGATTTTTACCCTCCATAATAATTGTCAGGTCAAACGCTCCCGACATGAGATAAACCGCTTTTACCTCGTCAAAATTCTGTATTCTCTGAGCGATTTTATCAAATCCCTCATCTCTCTGAGGAGTGACCTTTACCTCAATAAGAGCGGTTACATATTCTCTTTCGGTATTATCCCAGTTTATAAGGGTATTATAACCGCATATTATATTTTCGTTTTCCAGCTTTTCAATACATTGCTTTACTTCATCAATGTTTTTTCCAAGCATATCCGCGATTTCTTCCGCGGAAATTCTGCTGTCCTTTTCCAAAAGTTCGAGAATGTCTCTTTCCATAAATCCCAATACTCCTTTTCCACAATTTTATTAAAGCTTAAAGAAATACCATATAATTCAAAAATAAGAATAATTTTATAGTAAACAACATTAATTAGTTTACCTGTAAGACGGTAATTAAATATCACCGTATATATATCCGCAAAATTATTTTACTCCCTATTTGTATGTTGTTTCCTCAAGAGCTGTAACGAATTTTTATTAATGTTTAAATTATACTCTATTTTTGAGATTATTAAAAGACTAATTTAAAATTTTTTTACACTTCGTCCTTATATAATCAATCAACTTGAAAATGAAACGCCGCACAAAGGAAAATAACACTGACACTTCAATTTTTTTGAAAAATTAGTTTTATTTTTTAATTTGTCGGTATTTCCAAAAAGATTTGCGGTTTTTTAAGAACAAAAATTTATATTTCGAATAATATAAAATATGAACCAAACGTTTTCTCTCCTTTTATTTCAGGAAACTTCCGAAAACGCCGCAAACCCTATGCGTTTTCGGAAATTTCCTGCCGGTTCATAAACTTATATCAAAAGCCTTCATTTTTTAGTACAGCTATATTCTAAAATGGGGGCTTTTTGTAACGCAAATTTAATTTAATAATATCTTCATATATTTTGATAAATATGTTATAATTAAAATTACAAGAATCAAAACAAGGTATAATAAAAAATTATTTTTCTTGAAATTTTTCAGATTGCCATGCAATTTTCTTTACGCTAAAATTTCAGCGCGGCACGCCTGTAAAATATTTTTTATTCCATATAAGAGTTCTTGCAGAAATTTAATCAAAAATAAAAAATACCTATGCGCCACATCGTGCGGACGGTATTGAGATTATTTTTTATTATTTTAATTTTGGAGTGAGTTTTTATGAAAATTGTTTCGCTGCACGCGGCTATGCCGGCTTTTGAAACGGGACTTAACAATGTTTCTCAGATTTTGAGAAATACTTTTTATGAGTTGGGAGTTGAGGTTGAGGAAATTAACCTTTCGCTTTTTGATATTCACTTTTTTGACGGAATAAAATCCCAGTCTGTTGAAAATATTTTACATAGGGTTGCGGCCGCCGACGGCGTTATTTTTGAGGCCACGTCTGTTTTGTCAATGCCCTGCGGAATTTTACAGACTTTTATAGAGCACCTCGGTTATGGGGTTTATCAAAATGTTTTTCAGGGAAAAAAATGCTTTTGTGTCACCGTATCACGTGACGGAAGCGAAAAAAAAGCCTGCGACCATATAACCGATGTTATCGCTGAATTCGGAGGAATTGAAACGGGAAAAATAACAATCTCTGAAAAAGAAGCGATACAGGCGATGAATGAACCGCGCATTAAAGAAGCCGTTGAAAAATACGCGGAAGATTTATACAGAATTTTAAAACAGGAAAGAAATTTTATTATTCCGAAAAACAAACCGTCTGTTAATAATGATATGAATTTTGCTTTTAAAGAAAATGTAAATAAAGTTATTAAGAGTGAACCCGCCGCCAAAAAAATCAAATCAAGCGAAATATTAAAGCAAATTGATTACAGCGGATTTGACGCGCGCCAAGAGGAGGATATAAAAGAAATTTCTAAAATTCTTACAAATCAGTACAACAATGAAAAATCAGACGGACAGAAGACCGGCAACGGATTTTTTCAGGCTTCCTATCAGAACCCTTATCAGAATATGAACAGTGATTTTTCAAATGTAGTTCCCCACATTAAAAGCTGCCAGCAAAAAACTCAAAGTCTTTATCACTATTTTCAGCCCCAGCTGTCTTCAGGGATTGAGGCGGTTATCCAGATAAACGTAAAGGGTGATGAGAAATTTGAAGGCTATCTCATAATCAAAGATGGAAACTGCGAATATTTTGACGGAGTTCATGAAAATCCCGATGTTACAGTATTTTCAGACTGCTCCGTATGGCTTGATATTTTAAATGGAAAATATACCATTCAAAAAGCTTTTATGATAGGTCAGCTTAAAGTAAGAGGTAATTTTGTGCTTATGACAAAATTTGACCAGCTCTTCAAAATACCTAAATAACTTTATTGTTTCTCTACAATATAATTTATTAAAAAGATAA
>CAYLJL010000039.1:0-10228 GCA_964384005.1 uncultured Lachnospiraceae bacterium
TTCCTTTGTGCGGTATTTCCTATAATATATTTGTTATATTAACGCCGTTATTATAATATTTGCCGTAACACATATTAAAACTCCCGCGATAGTATGAATTCCAAAGGTTATCAGGGGCCATTTAAAACCTCCTGTTTCCTTTCTTATTGTAAGCAGAGTTGTACTGCATGGAAAGTGATTTAATGAAAACAAAATTGTACATATAGCGGTTTTTATTGTCCAGCCATTTGAAATTAAAAGTCCTCCGAGTTCGTTCAGGTTTTCAAAAGGAATAAGAGCTGAATTTTTTAAGTAAAACATTATTATCAGGGGGATAACTATTTCATTAGCCGGCATTCCGATTATAAAAGCGGTTAATATTACTCCGTCAAGCCCCATTATTTTGGCAAAGGGGTCTAAAAAATCGGAAATATAAAATAAAACGCTGTTTCCTCCGATAAGAGTGTTCTGCAAAATCCATATTACGGCGCCTATCGGGGCGGCAACAACTATCGCTCTGCCAAGTACAAACAAGGTCCTGTCAAGTATACTCCTTATAATTATCTTTTTTATCTGCGGTCTTCTGTATGGCGGAAGCTCAAGTATAAAGGAGGATGGAAGTCCTTTTAATATTGTTGACGATAAAATTCTTGACACGGTTAGGGTCATGAAAACAGAAAATACTATTGACGCCAATACTATAAGGGATATTTTGAGAGACGCGAAAAATCCGGCGCTTGCCATGAAAATTGACGCTATTGTTATAATTCCGGGAAAACGTCCATTGCAGGGAATAAAGTTATTTGTTATTATCGCTATTAATCTCTCACGGGGCGAGTCTATTATCCGGCAGGCTGTTACTCCCACGGCATTACAGCCAAGGCCCATACACATCGTTAATACTTGTTTTCCATGAGTTTTAGCGTTTTTGAAGAATTTATCAAGGTTAAACGCTATTCGGGGAAGAAGTCCCAAGTCCTCTAAAAATGTAAATAACGGAAAGAATATTGCCATGGGCGGAAACATAACCGCTACTATCCACGCAAGAGTGCGGAACATTCCTTCTATTAACACTCCTGTTATAAACGGCGGCGCGTTTATATATTTAAAAAGGTACATAAGCTTTATCTCTATATAAGAGAAAAAATTGCTTAACGCTTCTGACGGATAGTTTGAACCGAATATTGTAATCCATAGTATTATCGACAGCATTAAAAGCATTAACGGTATGCCGAATTTTTTGCTTAGTATTACCGAGTCTATTTTTTTATCCAACGAACAGGAACAGCAGCAATCTGTTTTTACAGCCAAATTATAAATTTTTTCCGCATTGAATACCGTAGAGTTTATATTTTTTTCCGTAAAATAATTTTTGGGATTTATATTTTTTTCAGACATAGTTTTTTTAGTTACATTTTTATAAATTGTTTCTTTTAACTCATTTAACCCCTTTTTACTTCTCGCGCTTGTTCCTACTACATCTATATTTAATTCGAGGGAAAGCTTTTCCACATCTATTATTATATTTTTTCTTTTTGCCTCGTCTAAAAGATTTACGCATAAAATTACATTATCACATATTTTTGTTATTTGCAGAATTAAAATTAAATTTCTTTCGAGACATGTCGCATCTGCTATAACTACTATCACGTCCGTTTTATTATTTTTTAAATAATTTACAGCTTCCTGTTCATCGGGAGACACAGGTGTTATTGAATAAATTCCCGGTAAATCCACTATTTCAAAACGGGAATCTTTATAATTATAATTTCCTGCCGCGTTTCCAACGGTTTTTCCCGTCCAGTTTCCCGTATGCTGCTTTAAACCTGTGAGAGCGTTAAATACAGTGCTTTTTCCTGTGTTCGGATTTCCTACAAGCGCAACCGTATAAATTTTATTATCCATTTTTAAACCTCCTTTGAATGTACGATAATATTTTCCGCGTCTTCTGTACGGAGAGCTATTATTGTACCTCTTACGCAATAGGCGGTCGGGTCACCAAGAGGGCTTATATAAAGAGGAGTTATTTTACAACCCTCTGTAAAACCAAGTTCCGCAAGGCGATTTTTGTTTTTAAAATCGGATTTTACAAATTTAATTTTCGCGGTTACGTTTAACGGGACTTTATTTAGCGTTATGTTAAAGGACATCTGAAACACCTCGCTGACGTATATTTTTAATATATAATTTATGATGGTGAATTGTGTATGTCCGATTTTTACAGCGGTGTTTCCTTAAAACAGCTATAAATATTTTTTGTGTCACTTTTAATACGCTTGTCATAATATGTTATTGAGAAGAAATTCTCAAGTATTGGAAACGACGGTTTAAGTAATCTCTTGACAATAACTTATGTATAGCCAGTGTTTTCTATAGCTGTTTCAAAACCAAAATTCATACTTTGCAAAAATATTAACAGAATGTAAAATATTTTTTTGTTTTTATGCTGCTTTATCAACTTTTTTAAAAAGATTAGTATTCAAGGAAATACTGCGGAAAAAATAGTAAAAATAATTTTTCAAATCTGAAATTTTCGTTATAGTGTTATTTTTTAAAAAAATAATACTAACACTAAAATTTTTTATAAATTATTTTTATTTTTAATTTGTCGGTATTTCCTTTAGCAAAACCAAGGGAGGTTTTTATTATGGAAAGTTTTAACAATAATTCTATTATTGAGGAAATGAGGAGATATATCGGGCAGACCGTTACTATATTCACAACAAGCGGAGGCCTTTCAGGAACAGGATTTACAGGAGTATTGATTGCCGCAGACTGCAACAACGTAAAACTTCTTTGCAGTATTGGCTGGGCTCCTTCGTGTCCTCTTGGCAGCAACTGCGTAAACAGCTTGTCGCCATGCGGAATTAACAACAATTCTGGAAATCTCTGGGGTTGGGGACGCAATAATTGCAGCTGTAGAAATAATCCTCTGGGTTCTGTAACAATTATTCCTACCTGTGCTATAGCAAGCTTTACTCATAATGCTATTTAAGGACACATCGCACAAAGAATAATAAAAATTATTTTTATTTCAGCGTATTGAAAAGTCGACACGCTTGCAAGAAATACTTGTATTTCTTGCAGATACGATTTTTTGAGCTTTGCAGGCAACAAAAAATCTTCCGTATTTAAAAGTATTATTCGGTAAAATATAAGAATTTTTCGCACCCGAAAATAAAATCTTAAACCGTAATTGTATTTTTGGACTTAAAAATTCCTGTATTTCATCCCTCTTAATGCTTTGTTTATGAATAAAGCGCGGATTTTATCGCACAAGGCTTATGCCCTCAAATCCGCGCTTTGCGGAAAACAAAAATGCGGTTTCCGTTTTCTGATTAAAGTCTGCGACGTTTTTGAAGTTTTAATCTTCGGAAATTTTATATTTTTTTGTGTTTTTAAGTTTGTCGACAGTCTGTAACAAAAATTATTTTTGTTTTTTTAATTTGTCAGTGTTTACTTAATAAAAAGAGCGTGCAGGCAAAGTCGGCACGCTTAAAAAATGCAAATATTTCCCGCAATTTTTGTTTGGTGTTTCCTTAAAATTTTTTAAAAATCCGTTTTTTGAAAATAAAAGTTGCGTCCGCTACTTTTTTGTGATATATTTTTATATGGAGGTGAACCTTTATGAATGACAATTTTTCAAATATATGCCGATGTATTTCTATATTGGACCGTTTGATGAAAATGTATTATAATCACGGTTTATCCGGTTTTGAAATTGGCTGGGGACAGCAATTTTTTGTAGAGTATATTTATGAACACCCAGGGGCTTCCGCTCAGGATATGGTAAAACATATTCTTGTGGACAAGGCTACACTTACAAAGACAATAAAAAAATTAACAGAAATCGGATATGTTGAAATAGTTGCTGATGAGAATGATAAGCGAATCAAACGTGTATATCTTACAGAAAAGGCAATCCCGGCGGCTGAAAGAATCAAAGTAATACATAACGGATTCTACAATACGTGGAGTAAATATATCTCACAGACAAACATCGATATAAGTGAACAAACCATGGAACAAATGATAGAAAATATAAATAAAAAAGTATGGCACAGAATGGAGAGTGGAAATTTTGAAAAATACTGAAAATGTACAGACAAAAAACCCGTTGGAATATGAGTCTATCGGAAAGCTGATTTATAAATATTCGCTTCCCGCTATTATAAGCAGTCTGATAAATTCTATATATAATATTGTAGACCAGATTTTTGTGGGAAACAAAATAGGTGAACTGGGCAACGCCGCAACAAATGTTGCTTTTCCGTTAGTTATGATTATTACAACACTTGCTATGACCTTTGGCGTCGGAGGAGCCTCTTCATTCAGCTTGTATCTTGGCGAAAAAGATACAAAACGCGCAAAATCCATTGTGGGAAACAGTGTAACAATGACTATAATTTCCGGCGTTATTGTTGCCCTATGCGCCTTGATTTTTCTCAGACCTATGCTGATAGCTTTCGGAGGACGCGGTCAGACCTTAGAGTATGCGGTAGAATATACAGGCATTCTTTTAATAGGAATACCATTCGCTATGATTGGAACAGGTGTCAGTCAGCTGATACGAGCTGACGGAAGTCCACAATACGCAATGTTCTCAACTATGACGGGCGCAATTCTTAACTGTATTTTAGACCCGATTTTTATTTTCGCGCTTGATATGGGAATGTCAGGCGCTGCTTTAGCAACAATTATCGGACAGAGTATATCTTCTGTTTTGATTTTATTGTATTTTACACGATTTAAAACAGTTAAACTGAGTAGGGCTGATTTTATACTGAAAAAGAAAAGTATAACCCGTATTTTTTCGTTAGGTATTCCGGCAGGAGCAAATCAGCTTGCCATTACCGCTGTACAGATTGTTATGAATAATACCCTCGGACACTATGGCGAACTCTCAAAATACGGCAGAGATATCCCTCTTGCCTGCGTTGGTATCATAACAAAGATAAGCGCTGTTTTTAATTCTATTATTTTTGGAATTTCACAAAGTACACAGCCAATTATCGGATATAATTACGGCTCTAAAAATTATCAGCGTGTAAAAGTCGCTTTTAAAAAAGCGTCAATTATTGTATTTTGTATTTCAGTAGCCGCATTTCTATGTTTTCAGCTTTTTCCGCGTCAGCTTACAAGTATATTCGGAAGCGGCGACGAGCTTTATTATGAGTTTGCCCTGCGGTATTTTCATATTTTCCTGTTCTGTACATTTATTGTGGGTCAGCAAATTCTTTCGGCTCAGTTTTTCCCATCTATAGGTAATGGTAAAATTGGTACGATAGTATCTCTTAGCAGACAGGTTTTCCTGCTGCTGCCCCTTGTTATAATATTTCCTCTGATATGGGGAATTGACGGAGTCCTCTGGACAGGGCCGATTTCAGACGGCTTGTCAAGTATTCTTGCCTTAGCTCTTGTATGGCGGGAAATGAAGAAGTGGTAATCAATCAACCTATGATTTAAGGGCGTTGTAAACACTGCCCAAAGGATAATAAAAATAATTTTTTAT
Organism: uncultured Lachnospiraceae bacterium; assembly: GCA_964384005.1. Classification (GTDB taxonomy): domain Bacteria; phylum Bacillota; class Clostridia; order Lachnospirales; family CAG-274; genus MGBC114079. The sequence continues at coordinate 5,492 of CAYLJL010000039.1, forward strand.
CCCGTAATATTTTCTTAATAAAACCCTTGCATTATTTCCTGTTCTGTGATATAATGTCAGACGGATTAAAAAACACACACAGGTTATATTGTTAAGGGGTGCCGGTTTTGTCATAGTGACAAAAGGTTCTTAACCTTTGACCTGTGGAGGACTAAAACCACAGGAGGTACTAAAATGAGTGTTATTTCTATGAAACAATTATTAGAGGCGGGCGTCCATTTCGGACACCAGACAAGAAGATGGAATCCTAAAATGGCTGAATACATCTTCGCTGAGAGAAACGGTATTTATATTATCGACCTTCAGAAAACTGTTAAAAAGGTTGAGGAGGCTTATCAGGCTGTTTCTGAAATTATAAAAGACGGCGGAGAAGTCCTTTTTGTCGGTACTAAAAAACAGGCTCAGGATTCTATTAAAGAAGAAGCTATAAGATGTGGTATGTATTACATTAATGAAAGATGGTTAGGCGGTATGCTTACCAATTTTGAGACAATCAAAACGAGAATTCAGAGACTTAAAGACCTTGAGGCTATGGTTGAGGACGGTACCATGGATTTGCTTCCTAAAAAAGAAGTCGCTAATTTAATGCATGAAAAAGAAAAACTTGAAAGAAATATCGGCGGTATAAAAAATATGACCAGAATACCTGACGTTATGTTTATTGTTGACCCAAGAAAAGAAAAAATCGCTGTTTCTGAGGCTCACAACCTTGATATCCCTATTGTCGCTATTGTTGATACAAACTGCGACCCTGAGGAAATCGATTATGTAATACCCGGCAACGATGACGCTATCCGCGCTGTTAAACTTATCGCCGGAAAAATTGCCGACGCTGTTATTGAGTCAAGACAGGGCGAGATGGAAGCTTCCGAAGAAGACGCCGAGGCTGTTTCAGAATAATTCAGGTAAACCTGAACAGATAATTATAAAGAATTTTAGTATAATATGTTTTAGAAAATTTATGTTTTCTTAAAATATTTTTTGAATATATTTTTTACGGAGGGTAAATGAAATGGCTGTTACTGCTGCTATGATTAAAGAACTTAGAGAAATGACAGGCGTAGGTATGAGTACCTGTAAAGAGGCTTTGGTTGAAGCTGACGGAAATATTGAAAAGGCAGTTGAAATCCTCAGAGAAAAAGGTCTTGCCGCAGCCGCTAAAAAGGCGGGTCGTATCGCCGCTGAGGGACTTAGCTACGCTTATATTACAGATGACAACAAAACAGGCGTTGTTGTGGAAGTAAACAGCGAAACGGATTTTGTCGCGAAAAACGCTGAGTTCCAGAAGTTTGTTTCCGCTGTCGCTAAACAGGTCGCTAAGTCAGAAGCTAAAAACACAGACGAGCTTTTTGAGGAAAAATGGATTGAAGATGAAAATATTACCGTTAAGGATGCTTTGACTCAGAAGATTTCTGTTATCGGTGAAAATCTCAATATCAGACGTTTTAAAAAATTTGTCAATGATGATAACGGTTTTTTGGTTTCATATTTACACGCGGGTGGAAAGGTGGCTGTTTTGCTTCAGTTCGAAACAGATGTTAAGGCGGACGCTTTAAACGAGGCCGGAAAAAATATCGCTATGCAAATTGCCGCTATGAATCCTGAGTTTATAGATAAAGATTCTGTTCCCGGGGATTATATTCAGAAAGAAACAGAAATCCTTACTCAACAGGCTAAAAATGACCCGGCTAACGCTAAAAAACCTGATAATGTAATTGAAAAAATGATTACAGGCCGTCTTAACAAGGAATTAAAAGAAAAATGCCTTGTTGAACAAGAGTATGTTAAAGCTGAAGATAAAGAAACAGTTAAACAATATGTTGAATCTGTCGCTAAGGAAATTGGCGGAAAGGTTTCTATTAAAGCTTTTGTTCGTTTTGAGACAGGCGAGGGTATCGAGAAAAAAGAGGAAAATTTCGCTGAAGAAGTTAATAAGGCTATGGGCGTATAATTATCCCTGCTGTATTTTTTCCTGAAGATTGTATATATAGTGTGTGGCATAGATTAAGTGGATTTATGCCACACTTTTCTATATAGGGGTATAATATTAATTTTAAAGGGCAGATTGGTATACTATTAATCTCAAGTAACATTAAACACAGTTTAATCTGTTGATAAAAATTTAAGTAAATCGAATTTTTATCAGTCCTTAAAATAGTGTTTGGTATAAAAATATGTAATAAAAAACAGTGTAATGAATTAAGAAAAACAGAAAATTATTTTATTTGTATTTTTACGTTTTATTATGTACAAATTAAATTAAATTTGTTATAATTATATAAAGGAAATACCGCATAATTCAAAAATAAAAATAATTTTAGTGTGAACGGCGAATGTTCAGCGTTTTTGTTATACAAAAGTCGGCTTGGGGTGTTAGCCTTACGCTGACCGCATATCTTTGTGACGTTTGTTTGCGTAAGTGTCGTTTTTTAAAACAACCATAATCGTATTTTTTTGCAGAATTATTTTTATTATCTTTTATGCGGTGTTTTTAAAAAATAATCTATTCCGGCTTTTGTCGGACAAGTTGGTTTATAGCAATCCGCAAAATTTTTAGCGCTGACCTATAAAATAATTTCCTTAATGTATCAGGTTTTATTAAAGGTTGCCTGTTCATTGTTTTATTGGTTCGCTATAATTGAAAAATATTGGTTAATTCAAAATTTAGGAGGAAGAAAAAATGGCTGTAATAGATGAGGTTATTCGCCTTGAAAGTGATAATAGTTTGAGTTTTGGAAATTATTCGGTTTCCGAAAAACAAAAAGTAAATGACTTTGAAGCCTTTGGAGATGTTTACAAGGTAAAAACCCATAAGGAGATTACAAGACTTGAAAAAAACGGAAAGCTTTTAATTGAAACGGTTCCGGGAGCCGCTGTTCACAATTTAAAGGTTTCAGAAAAGGGTATAACTTTTTTGGCAGAGGGAATTGACGATACTCAGATAACTCTTGAGCTTGAGTCCGATGTGAACTATAAAATTTATGTCGACGACGTGAATATTGGAAAAATGAAGGCAAATCTTTCGGGAAAAATAAGTTTCAGCGTTGAGTTGGGCGCGGCGGCTAAGTCAATCCATATTGATAAAAAATAAAAGACCACGTCTGTTTATGAAACTTATAGTACAGGCGCGCACGGCTCACAGGGAATCTACCGCTTTGCGGCAGTGACGCCGGCACAAAGACGTCTTATAAGTAAACGAATTTATTCTGTTTAATATATTTCCGATATTTTATTATATGAATTAATGGTGGGTTATATGGCAAAAATAAAAACGAAGTATGTTTGCGGAGAGTGTGGTTATGAAACCGGAAGATGGTTCGGCAAATGTCCCTCATGCGGACTGTTTAACACTATGAATGAGGAAGCTGTTACAAAAACGTCGTCATTTTTTTCCGCTTCTGAAAAAACGACCGCTTTCGGGAAACCTTTACGTCTCGAAAACATACAACCCATAGATGACAATCGCGTTAAAACAAATATAAGCGAGCTTGACAGAGTTTTAAGCGGAGGTATTGTTCAAGGCTCTCTGACACTTGTCGGCGGTGACCCTGGAATCGGTAAATCAACCCTTCTTATACAGATTTGCCAGTATATAGGCGAACAGGGAAAACAGATTTTATATATTTCGGGAGAAGAATCATTACAGCAAATTAAACTCCGAGCCTCAAGGCTTAATATTACGACAAAAAATCTTCTGCTTATGTCCGAAACTAATTTGAATATAATTGAAAATACAATTAAAGATATTTCTCCGGATTTAATTGTAATTGATTCTATTCAAACTATGTATATTGATGAGGTTGCAAGCGCTCCCGGAAGTGTCAGTCAGGTCCGTGAGTGTACAGCGAGACTTATGTACCTTGGAAAAGGCAAGAATATTTCCGTATTTATTGTGGGACACGCTACAAAAGACGGCGCTATCGCGGGACCGAAAGTTCTGGAGCATATAGTTGATACTGTTCTTTATTTTGAGGGTGAACGTATGTCAAGCTATCGTATTCTTCGCTCCGTTAAAAATCGCTTTGGTTCTACAAACGAAATCGGTGTTTTTGAAATGAAAAACGAAGGTCTTGTTGAAATAAAAAATCCCTCAGAGTATATGCTTTCGGGAAGACCGATAAATGTTTCGGGTTCTTCAATAACATGCAGCATTGAGGGTACAAGACCTATTTTAGCGGAGGTTCAGTCCCTTGTGACATACACTAATTTCGGTATGCCAAGAAGAATGGCGACGGGAGTCGATTATAACAGGGTTACTCTTTTAATTGCCGTGCTTGAGAAAAGAATAGGTCTTAATCTCGGTAATTATGACAGTTATGTTAATCTTACGGGAGGTATAAAAATCGCGGAGCCTTCTCTTGACGCGGCTATAGTATGCGCTGTCGCTTCAAGCTATAAAAACAAGGTGGTCGACCCTTTTACTCTCGTTTTCGGCGAGATTGGACTGACGGGCGAAATACGTGCCGTATCCATGAGTGAAAAAAGAGTTATGGAAGCCGCTAAACTTGGTTTTAAAACATGCGTAATTCCGAAAGAAAATTTAAAAGAAATAAAGAATATAAAAGGAATTAATATAGTCGGCGTTTCTACTGTTTCCGAATTGCTTAACTCTACAGTAACGTAGAGAAAACGCTGTTTAACTAAAAATCTTTAAATATGTCAGACTACAAAGCAAAAACTTTATACACGGAAATCAATTTTTGAAATTTTTAGTTTTTTTTGGAACCTTTTTCTATC
>CAYLJL010000040.1:0-8966 GCA_964384005.1 uncultured Lachnospiraceae bacterium
AAAAATAATCAGTGTTATTATAATAATGATAGATTTTAAATTGTATTTTTAATTAAAAAGTCTATTAAAAAGGAGCTAAAAAAATGTCGTATGATTTTCAAATGGTAAGAAAAGGATATAATCCTGATGAAGTTGATGCGTATATAGAAGAATTGGAAAATCAGCTTAAGGAATACAAGGATAAATCATCAACCATAAACAAAGCTATAATAAACGCGCAGATAGCGGCTGATAACATAATAAAAGCGGCCCATTCGGAAACAGAGAAAATTTTATCACAGGCGAAAAAAGAAGCTGTGGACTTAAAACAAGCGACGATAAACCAAATCAAATATTTAAAGCTGAATATAGCCAATCAAAAAAATTTAATCAATAACTTTCGCAAAGATTATGAATTTTTAACCGAAAAATATTTAAATCCATTAGTAACCTCCGACACAGATAAAGTATTTGACAAGCTGACGGAAATAGAGCGGTCAATTGATGAGATTTCAAACGCCAGCGTAGAGAGCAGAGGTTATAATGGCGGGATATCTTCCCGTAAATCGGAAAAAAAGTATCAGCAAAGAGGGGGCGACTTATCGGAGCAAAAAAGAATTCCACGGGAAAACTCACATATGAACAATACAGGAGACGACAAACCCGAAAACAATCATACGGCAGCCGCTGATGCCGGAGAAGATGCTTATCCTTCAACCTCCCTGACTGTTGAGGAGACACGCGAGTTGCTTTCATAATAATTATTCACTGTAATTTATAAGGGTATAATAATGAATAAAATAAATTATTCCAAAGAACTTGAAAAGAAAATAACCGAAATAAAAAAAGAGAACAAAAGACCCTCTTTATTGTTGCATAGCTGCTGCGCGCCGTGCAGCAGCTATGTTTTAGAGTATTTGTCTGATTTTTTTGATATAACCGTTTTTTATTACAATCCGAACATATCGCCGGAAGAGGAATTTATAAAAAGGATAGCCGAGCAGAAAAGGCTGATTGAGGAACTGCCCTTAAAAAGTAAAATAAATTTTATTGAGGGAGAGTATGACTCCGACGCTTTTGTTTCCATAGCCAGAAATCTTGAACATCTCAGGGAGGGAGGAGAACGTTGTTTTAAATGTTATCGTCTCCGTCTTGAGAAAACGGCGGAACTCGCCAAAGAAAGGAATTTTGATTATTTCACGACAACCCTTTCCGTAAGCCCGTACAAAAACGCCGAAAAATTGAATTTAATAGGAAAAACCCTCTCAGACAAATACGGAATAAATTATTTGTATTCCGACTTTAAAAAGAAAAACGGTTATAAGCGCTCAATAGAACTATCAAAAAAATACGATTTATACAGACAAGACTACTGTGGATGTATATATTCAAAAAAGCGGCGGGAAGAACAAATCATCATTTCACTTAAATAAACTTCCCGCGGCAAGAAATCTGATAAAAAACGGGGCGATAAAAATGGAAAACAGCGTAAATATAATTTTCAGCGATAAAAACATAATAATCACAGAGAAGCCTGCCGGAATATCGTCTCAGCCCGATAAAACAGGAGATAAGGATATGTTGACTATGCTCAGCGAAAAATTTTCCGCGGAAATATTTTTAGTACATAGGTTAGACCGACCTATAGGAGGAATAATGATTTTCGCGAAAAATAAAAAAGCCTGTTCATATTTATCGGAGCAGATACAAAATAAGACTTTCAAAAAGACGTATCTCGCGGTTGTGTGCGGAACTCCCGAAAAAAGCGAAGCCTCGTTAGTAGATTACATAATAAAAAACCAAAGATTAAATTTGTCGAAAGCGGTTCATAAAAACACCTCCGGAGCCAGGAGAGCGGAACTTTGCTATAAAACCATAAATACTTGTCAGGCCGATAATTTCGGCGTGTTAAGCCTTTTAGAAATTGATTTAAAAACAGGTCGGCATCACCAGATAAGAGTACAGCTTTCAAGCGCCGGTTTCCCGATATGGGGGGACACAAAATATAACGGCGCTTTTAAAAGAAAAGGCGGCTATATAAAAACGGCGCTTTTTTCAAACTCAATAGAATTTACAAACCCGGCCACAGGCAAGACAGAAAAATACACAATATCCCCGCCTGATGAATTTCCGTTCAGCCTTTTCATTAAGTAACCCCCTCTATTCTTCCAAAAGTTTTGTCACATTGTCAAAATAAATTGTATCAGTTTTGTCTTTCCAGTTTTTGCAGGCTAAAACAGCCTGTTCTTTTGAAGACAAAGTCATTTTTAACTCCATAATAATTTTTTCATTTTCATAAACTCCGCATTTTACCACATAATTACCGTCGCCGATATGGAAATAATGGGCCTTGGTTTCAAGTTCTCTGCGGACTTTGCATTTCATTCTTGAAATATAAGAGTCGACCTTCTCTATAATATCCTTAGGAATTTTGTGAATAAAAAGAGCCAGCATTTTTTCTCCCTCATCGGTATTTACATAAATAAGCTTTTCTGAATCTTTTATCTCTCTTATAAAATTACTTTCTGTCATTTCAAAAATATAATTTTGCAAAGAAAAATACTCAACAGAATTCACTTCAAGAGCGAAACGACAAATCTGCCCTTTAGACATAGGCATATTTATTTTGTGTAAAAGATATAATATAGTCAGCTTACTTTCGGCAAGCTTTTCAACTGATGATTCAGGCATAAAATTCACAATCCTTTTTATAAAAACGAAATTAAAACCCTTCCGCGCCCCGCGAGCCTTTTTTTAAGGGTCTAACCCTAAACTTTATAACGCAAGGCTTTCGCCTTGCTGAGAAAATCCGGAAACGCGAGGTCAAAAACTACTCATATTTTTATTTCATAAAATTACGCAATAAAAACATTTTTTATTCATATATAGGTATCATCATTATTAATTATATTATATACTATAATTTTGATAATAACAACCCTAACTTTTCCTGTCACACGGAAATCAATTTTTGCGACGGAGCCGATTTAAAATTTAGGTCAAGCCTTTTTAAAGGCTTGCAGGTTTGGGCAGAGCCCAAGGTTTTTAATGCTTCAAGAGCATTTTTGGAGGTTTGGAACCTTGGCTGCACAGGCGAGCAGCAAAGCCGTAGCTTTGCGGCCAGCCTTTTTGCGATAGAAGTGAGTTCGAGGAAAAATAACAGCGAAACTTTTTGTCAGACTTTTTTCAAAAAGTTCGCGGAATTTAAGGCAGAGCCTCAAAGTTTTATACTTCATAGACGAGCGGCAAAGCGAAATTTTGCGCAGCGTGCCGGCTTTTCGACACACTAAAAACCTCCGCAGAACTGCGGAGGTTTTTTTTATTTGCCCTTAGCCTCAAGCCTGATAAGAGCTCGCCTTAAAGCAAGTTCGGCTCTGGCAATATCAACACTGTCATCATTACTCCTGATACGGTTTTCGGCTCTTTCCTTAGCGGCTTCCGCCCTTTCCACATCAATCTCGTCGGGCCACTCGGCGGCGTCGGAGAGAACAGTAATTCCCCTGTCATCGACGCTTGCGAAACCGCCGAAAATAGTGGCCTTTGTTTCCTCCTCGCCGTCAATAATGCGCAGAAGGCCATAATCAAGAGTAGTAGTCAATGGCTGATGACCGTGCAAAATACCAATATCACCGATTGAAGAACGCATAATCACCATTTCGGCTTTTCCGTCATAGAGTTCTCTTACCGGCGTAACGATACGTAATCGTACTTTATTTTCTGCCATATACATCACCCATCAATTATTTGTTTGCTTTAGCGACAACATCTTCTATGGTACCCGAATTAAGGAAATAATTTTCGGGAATATCATCGTGTTTTCCCTCAAGAATTTCTTTGAAGCCTCTGACGGTTTCAGCGACAGGGACATATTGCCCGTTAAAGCCTGTAAATTTCTCCGCGACAAAGAAAGGCTGAGATAAAAATCTCTGAATCTTTCTCGCTCTGTTTACGGTAAGCTTATCTTCTTCGGAAAGCTCATCCATACCAAGGATAGAGATAATATCCTGAAGTTCCTTGTATCTCTGCAAAATTGCCTGAACCTGTCTTGCCACCTGATAATGCTCCTCACCAACGACCTGAGGGTCAAGAATACGAGAGGTCGACTCAAGCGGGTCGACAGCGGGATAAATACCAAGCTCCACTATAGAACGTGACAAAACGGTTGTAGCGTCCAGGTGGGCAAAAGTAGTCGCGGGGGCCGGGTCTGTAAGGTCGTCGGCGGGGACATAAACCGCCTGAACAGAGGTAATGGAACCGCTTTTTGTAGATGTAATTCTTTCCTGCAAAGCGCCGACCTCCGTAGCCAGAGTAGGCTGATAACCAACGGCGGAAGGCATACGTCCCAGGAGAGCGGAAACCTCTGAACCCGCCTGAACGAAACGGAAAATATTATCAACGAACAAAAGCACGTCCTGATTTGCCTCATCACGGAAATACTCCGCCATAGTAAGACCTGTAAGAGCGATTCTCATTCTCGCTCCGGGCGGTTCGTTCATCTGTCCGAAAACGAGACTTGTTTTATTGATAACTCCCGATTCCTGCATTTCATAATAAAGGTCGTTACCCTCTCTTGTACGCTCGCCAACGCCTGCGAAAACGGAGAAACCGCCGTGTTCCGTAGCTATATTACGGATAAGTTCCATAATAAGAACTGTTTTGCCAACGCCGGCTCCGCCGAAAAGACCGATTTTACCGCCCTTGGCGTATGGGCATAAAAGGTCGATTGATTTGATGCCTGTCTCAAGAAGCTCCGTCGCCGCGGCCTGTTCAGCGAAGCTGGGAGCGTCTCTGTGAATAGACCATTTTTCGGTAACTTCCGGCATAGGTTTATCATCAATAGGCTCTCCCACGACATTGAACATACGGCCTAAGGTAGGGTCACCGACAGGAACGCTTATAGGCGCCCCCGTATCAACGGCGTCCATACCTCTCACAAGTCCGTCGGTAGAAGACATAGCAATACACTTAACGGCATCGTCGCCAAGGTGCTGAGCGACTTCAGCAACGATGGTTCTGCCTTCGTGCTCAATTTCAATAGCGTTGTACAAAGAAGGCATATTATCAGTAGAAAATTTTATATCCAATACGGCGCCGATAATCTGAATTATCTTGCCGACATTTTTTTCAGCCAAACGATTTCACTCCTTTTTTAATCATAAATACCGCTTCCGCCGACAATTTCAGTAATTTCCTGAGTAATCTGGCCTTGTCTCGCCCTGTTATAAAGAAGGTTAAGAGAAGCAATCATCTCGGAAGCGTTCTCCGTAGCGGAATCCATAGCGGTCATTCTCGCTCCGAGCTCGCAAACAGCTGATTCAACCATAGCGCCAAAAATAACGGTATTAACATATTTAGGAATAACATATTCCAGAACGGCTTCTTCGTCAGGCTCATAAATAGTAAGAGACTGGCCGGAAGAGTCGTCGTCAGTAAATTCATTCACGTCAACAGGGAGAACTTTAATAAGCTTGGGTTCGGAATAAAGAGTAGTGATAAATTCCGTATACGCCAGATAAATTTCGTCAGCCTCTCCCTTTGTAAATAAATCAAGTGCCAACTGTCCAATCTTTAAAGCGTCCGAATAATCGGGTTTTTCGGAAATTCCCGTAAAGGCCTCAATAATGTTTACACCGCGCCTTTTAAAGAATTCCCTGCCTTTGCTTCCAACAGTAATGGCAGAAACATTATTAACGTCGTCAATACAGCCCATAGCGGCCTTGCTGACATTAGCGTTATAGCCTCCGCAAAGCCCTCTGTCGCCGGTAATAAGAATAACGGCCTTTTTCTTAACCGCTCTCTGTTCCAGGAAAGGATGAGAAATACCCTTAGAACCGTTCACGACGCCCGCGATAACTTTTCTTGTTTCCTGAAAGAAAGGACGAGTGTCCATAAGCCTGTTTTTAGCCCTTGTAAGCTTAGAACTCGCTACAAGGTTCATGGCTTTGGTAATTTGCTGGGTGCTATTGACACTTTTAATTCTGCGTTTTATGTCACGCATTGATGCCATAATATCACCTCTCTGTTATTTGAATTCCTTTTTAAAGCTTTCAATGGCTGAGCGAAGCTCGGCCTCATTTTCAGAGCTTAACTGTTTGGATGATTTGATATCGTTGAAAATATGATTGTGTTTAGCCTCCATAAAGCTGAAAAATTCCGTTTCAAATCGTAAAACGTCCTCAACGGGGATATCGTCAAGATATTTGTTTGTAACTGCGAAAAGGATAACAACCTCTTTTTCAACCTCTAAAGTTTTATACTGAGGCTGTTTAAGAATTTCAACGATTCTCTGCCCGTGGTTAAGACGTTCCAAAGTATCTTTATCAAGGTCTGAACCAAACTGAGAAAAGCTTTCAAGCTCACGATACTGAGCAAGCTCCACACGTATAGGGCCGGCGATTTTCTTCATAGCCTTAATCTGCGCCGAACCTCCAACACGGGATACGGAAAGACCGGCGTTAATAGCGGGGCGGATACCCGAGTTAAAAAGTTCGCTTTCAAGGAAAATCTGACCGTCGGTAATAGAAATAACGTTAGTAGGGATATAGGCGGAGATATCTCCCGCCTGAGTCTCAATAATAGGCAGAGCGGTAATAGAACCGCCGCCGTATTTCTCGTCAAGTCTGGCTGAACGTTCAAGGAGTCTTGAGTGGAGATAGAAAACGTCTCCGGGGAAAGCCTCACGTCCGGGCGGTCTGTGAAGCAAAAGACTCATTGCTCGGTAAGCGACAGCGTGTTTTGATAAATCGTCATAAATAATAAGTACGTCCTTGCCGTTTTCCATAAACTCCTCGCCTATGGCACAGCCGGAATAAGGCGCGATAAACTGAAGGGGAGACGTATCGCTCGCCGTGGCCACAACAACGGTTGTATAATCCATGGCGCCGGTGTCCTCAAGATTTTTAACGATACGGGCAACGGTAGAAGCCTTCTGACCGATAGCGACATAAATACAAATAACGTCTTTGCCCTTCTGATTGATAATAGTGTCTATACAAATAGCCGTTTTGCCCGTCTGACGGTCGCCGATAATAAGCTCGCGCTGACCGCGGCCGATAGGAACCATGGCGTCAATAGCCTTAATTCCTGTCTGAAGGGGAACGTCGACAGATTTACGTGTGATAACACCGGGTGCTACTCTCTCAATAGGTCTGAATTTATCGGTGTTGATAGGGCCTTTTTCGTCAATAGGCTGACCAAGGGAATTAACAACACGGCCAATCATAGCGTCCCCGACGGGAACAGAGGCAACGCGCCCTGTAAGCTTAACGGAATCGCCCTCTTTGATTCCCTGGTCGGAACCAAGCAAAACGACGCCGATGTTGTCTTCCTCAAGGTTCTGCGCCATACCGAACACACCGTTTTCAAACTCAAGAAGCTCGCCGCTCATCGCGTTATCAAGACCGTAAACTCTGGCGATACCGTCACCAACATTGATAACAGTGCCGACTTCCGAAACGTCAAGTTTAGAAGTATAGCCTTTAATCTGTTCTTTAATAACAGAACTAATTTCTTCAGGTCTGATATTCATTACGAGTTACACTCCTTTACTACGCAAGATGAATATTCAAAAGCTGTTTTTTCAGGTCGTCGAGCTGTTTTTTAATACTGCCGTCAATAATATGACCCGCCACCTTAATACGAACGCCGCCTAAAAGACTTTCGTCCACATCAGCCTGAATAAAAATCTGCTTATTCAAATTTTTAGATAATTTTTCTTTAATGGTTTCAATATGTTTTTCGCTTAAAGGCTTCGCCGAGGTTACAAAAGCCGTTTCAATACCCTTGTACTCCTCAACCTTTTTAAGAAAAATCTCAAGTATATCAATAAGCTGGGCCTCTCTGTTTTTTCTTAGAACAACAGAGAATAAACCCAGGATTTCATCAGAAACTTTGCCCTTAAAGGCATTTTCAAGAATAGAGAGTTTTTTCTCCCCTGAAACCTGGGGGTGGTCTATAACCGTTAAAAACTCCTTATCATTTTTCATAATATCGAGAACAAGTCTTACCTCCTGGTCAAAGACGTCAACCTCAGAGGATTCCAGAGCCAAATCAAAAAGAGCGTTTGCGTATCTTCCCGCCGCTAACTGAGCCATTTAACTTCCCCCAAATCAGATATAACCTCATCGACCATTTTTTCCTGTTTTTCGCGGTCGATAGCCTCGGCGACAAACTTAGCCGCCATAATTGAGGAAACCTCAATAATTTGCTTTTTGATTTCGTCTTTGGCCTTTTCCTGTTCTCTCTGAATATCGACCATAGCTCTGTTTTTAAGAGTTTCGGCCTCTGACTTAGCTTCGGCAATAATCTCCTGTTCTCTTTTTGCGCCTCTGTTTCTTGCCTCCGTCAAAATCATTTCCTTTTCTTTGTCAATGGCTTTAAGCTTCTCCTCATACAAAGCTTTCATTTTGTTGGCTTCATTAAGCTGGTTCTCGGCGGAATTTATCTGACTTTCTATTCTGTCACGTCTTGCCGCGAGAAAGTTTTTCACAGGCTTATAGAGAAGATAAGACAGCACAGCGCACAGAATAACCGTGTTTAGAAGCTGAAAAGCTAAATCTTTAAGCATGTTTATGTCCAAACTAAGTATAAAATCTTCCAAAAGACAAAAACCTCCTTTCGGTTTTAATTATAACGGATTATTCCGGAATTGTTACATTAACTAAGCATACCAACCAATGGATTTGCGAATAAAAGAATAATAGCTATAACCAAACCGTAAATACCTGTTGTTTCAGCGACAGCGGCGCCAAGAAGCATAGTAGACATAATAGTACCTCTTGCTTCCGGCTGACGTCCAACGGCTTCCGCGCCTTTACCGGCAGCGTAACCCTGACCAATTCCGGGTCCGATACCGGCGATAACAGCCAAACCCGCTCCGATAGCGGAACAACCTAAAATAAATGCCTGTGGGTCAATGCTCTGAACTTGATTTTCCATAATAAAAAGTCCTCCTTAAAATAAAAATACTTTAATAAATAAAAATTTTA
>CAYLJL010000040.1:8976-10036 GCA_964384005.1 uncultured Lachnospiraceae bacterium
AATACCTGCCGTAAATACGGCATAGTCCGGCAAAGCGAAAAAATAAATATCAGTTTTTCGTTTCATCGGGGATTTTGTCAGCAATAAAAGACATACTAAGCATAACAAAGATGAAAGTCTGTAAGAAGCCGGCAAAAACATCAAAATAAATATGAAGCGCAGCAGGGATTCCAACCTTTACATAAGCTGGCAAGGTATAGAAAAGTCCCATAATGATAGAACCGCCAAGTATATTACCAAAAAGACGGAAACTCAGTGAGACAGGCGTCGCGAGATTGCTGATAATATTCATGGGAATCCAGAAAGGGAAAGGTTCAAGATACCCTTTAAAATAGTCCTTGGGCGCTTTAAGTATACCCATAAAGTGTATAAGGAAAAACGTAGAGAAGCCAAGGGCCGCGGTTGTCGCCAAATCGGCGGTCGGGGCTCTGAAACCCAGAAGTCCGATAAGATTGGAGATTAATATAAACGCGAATACCCCGAAAAACCAGTTTCCGAAATAACTGTATTTGGTACCCATATTTGAGCTTACAAAATTATCCATAGCCTCGATAATAGCCTCGACAAAATTCTGAAAACCGGTATTAGGGACAGCTTTGAACTTATTCAGTTTAATTCTCACAATAATAGCGAAAATAATAAGACAGCCCATAATAATCCAGGTATTCATTTGTGTATAGGTAACTCTGAAACCCGTTCCGAAAAGGTTTTCCACAAGTACGTGATTTTGAATATCAAGACCACTCTGCGCCACTTCGGAAACAGGGTCGGCAATAGCCTCGGTAACGCCTTCCGCCGCAGTCGAAGCGGCGTTAATGAGTCCAACGCTAAAATTCATGGTAATTATACCTCCTTCCTCATTTTTTTAGAAAACACCCATAAAAACAAGACAGTCAGAAAAAAATCAGGTCATAATAAGTGTTTCTTATATATCTAAGGGAGAAAATAATTCTCCGAAAGAACAAAAATATTTATTATATAAATAAATCCTTTAACAAAAGTAAAAAATGCCATTTACCCCGCTGATAAAATTTTAACACTAAAACAAAAAAAAATCAAC
>CAYLJL010000041.1:0-9662 GCA_964384005.1 uncultured Lachnospiraceae bacterium
CAAAGGCTTGACCTAAACTTTATTTCGGCTACGCCGCAAAAATTGATTTCCGTGCTGTTCATGTGAGAGGAAAGCTGAAAAATAGCCTTTCTCTTGATTCCGGAGCGTTATACTAATCTCAATTTAAAAAGTGAATATCAATATATTGAAACAAAGGAAACAAAAAAATTTATTTTACTTGAAATTTTACGTATTGTTGTGCAATCCTCTTTACGCTTCCGGCGTTTAAAAAGCAAAACGCCTTTCGCTGAAATTTCCGCGCGGCGCGCCCGTAAAATATTTTTTTGTTTATATGTAGTTTCATATAATATTTTAATTTGAGATTAGTATTGTATAAACACTCCGCACAGACGAGTAAGAGACAAAGATAAAGTCCGAACTCAATTTTAAAATACTAAGGAGGCTTTAAAAAATGAGAAAAATGTTTACTTCAGAATCTGTTACAGAGGGACATCCCGATAAAATCTGCGACAAAATTTCCGACGCCGTATTAGACGCGATAATAGCGAAAGACCCCTATGCGAGAGTCGCTTGTGAAACAATGACGACAACAGGGCTTATAATGATTGCCGGTGAAATCACAACAAACTGTTATGTAGACCTTGAGGCCATCGCGAGGGAAACCGTGAGGGAAATAGGCTATGACAGGGCGAAATATGGATTTGACTGCGACTCCTGTGCTATTATAACTTCTGTAAAAGGGCAGTCCCCCGATATAGCACAGGGCGTAAACAACGCTCTCGAATCAAGAGAAGATGAGACAAATGAAAAAGATACAGGAGCGGGCGACCAGGGTATGATGTTCGGTTTTGCCTGCGACGAAACCGATGAATTAATGCCTATGCCCATTTACCTTGCTCATAAACTTACAAAAAGACTTACCGAAATGCGTAAAAACGGTACGCTGAACTACCTCCGCCCCGACGGAAAATCACAGGTTACCGTTGAATATGATAACGATAAGCCTGTCAGAGTAGATAACGTTGTCATCTCAACACAGCACAGTCCGCAGGCAACTCAGAAACAGATACGGGAAGATGTTATTAAACATATTATAGAGGCTGTTATCCCTGAAGAATTAATAGACGAAAATACAAAATATTATATAAACCCGACAGGCAGGTTTGTAATCGGCGGTCCTCAGGGAGACTGCGGTCTTACGGGAAGAAAAATCATCGTCGACACTTACGGCGGATACGCGAGTCACGGGGGCGGTGCTTTTTCGGGTAAAGACCCTACAAAAGTAGACCGTTCAGCGGCTTACGCCGCGAGGCATATAGCTAAAAATATTGTTGCCAGCGGTATCGCCGGAAAATGTGAGATAGAACTCGCCTATGCCATAGGCGTGGCAAAGCCTCTTTCAATTCTTGTAAATACTTATGGAACCGGTAAAATTTCCGATGATAAAATTGTTAAACTTGTAGAGGAAAATTTTGATTTGCGTCCTGCGGCTATAATAAATAACTTTGATTTAAGACGTCCTATATATAAACAAACAGCGGCTTACGGTCATTTCGGAAGGTCTGACATTGACGTGCCGTGGGAAAAACTTGATAAAATTGACGTGTTCAAATTGTAAATAACGTATTATGAAGGCTAAAATACAGGAATTTTTAAGCCTGAAAATATAATTTGGGATTCGTGCTGTTAGGTTTAAAATATCGGGAAAATCAAATTTAAAAATTTAATTAGGAATTTTGATTACATTTTTAAATGAAAAATTTTTCCGATATTTTACCGAAATAGTGCGATTATTTTGATTTTATTTTCAAATGCGAAAAATTCTTATATTTTACCGACTGTAATTTATCATTCAAAATCTTCAGTCCCCCGCCCGCCTGTAAAAGACGCCGGAAACCTTGCTTAAAATTCCCTTATCAATCTCCGTGGTCAAAAACACGAAGCAAGCTTCCCGCCTCGCGTAACATCATAACGCCGTATCCGCCTTTCCCAAAGGCTTAATAACAGTTTTATTGACTTTTATAAAAGATAAAATACTTACGATAAGGGCAAATCCCTCGGCTATAGGGAAAGAAAGCCATATAGCTGAGACGTCGTTTCCCTCGCATAATAAAGAAAGTAAAAACGCGGCTGGCAGAAGAATAACAAGCTGTCTTATTGTAGATATAATAAGACTTATAACTCCTTTGCCGAAAGCCTGAAAGACCGATACAATAATTATGGAAAATCCCGCCGGAATAAAACTTATGCTTATTATTCTGAGAGCGGGAATACCTGTTTTCAGCATTTCGTCCGAGGCCTCAAAAAGCTGCAGAATCCATTCGGCGCAAAACTGGAACACTAAAAAACCAGCGAACATTATGGAAATGCCGTAAGTCAAAGCAAGCCGTATAATTTTTAAAATACGTTCTTTGTTAAGCGCGCCGTAATTATAGGCTACTATTGGAATCATTCCGTTGTTAAGCCCAAAAACAGGCATAAACACAAAGCTCTGGATTTTAAAATAAACTCCGAAAACGGCAACAGCGGTTGATGAAAAACCTATAAGTATTTGATTCATTCCAAATGTCATTATAGAGGTAATGGAAACCATAAGTATTGACGGGACGCCCACGGCATAAATAATCTTTATAGTTTTGAAGTGAGGACGAAATCTTTTAAAATTCAGTTTTATTTCCTTGTTTTTCTTTAAGTTAAAGTATATTGCGAGTATCATAGCGACAAACTGCCCCGTCACTGTGGCAAGAGCGGCGCCCGCCACTCCCATTTCGGGAAAACCGAATAAGCCGAAAATAAGCAAAGGGTCTAAAACTAAATTTATAACAGCCCCCGTTCCTTGGGTTATCATAGTATAGAAAGTTTTTCCCGTAGCCTGCAAAAGCCTTTCAAAAGTAACCTGCCCGAAAAGAGCGAACGATAATATTGAGCAAATACTTAAATACTGAACGCCATAGTCAATTATTTCGTTATTGCCGTCGGCTTGTCCCTCAAAAAACATTCTTATGAAAAATACACCAAAAATAACAAAAAGCAAAGCGCTCAGAAAAACAAGCATAATACCGTTTGTAGCGGCTCTGTTTACGTTTTTCCGGTTATTTTCGCCGAGACTTCTTGATAAATAAGCGTTTATACCCACGCCCGTACCCGAAGCTATGGCAATCATAAGATTCTGGACGGGAAAGGCAAGAGATACGGCGGAGAGAGCGTTTTCGCTTATCTTGGAAACAAATATACTGTCCACAATGTTGTAAAGCGCCTGTACAAGCATTGACGCCATCATAGGAAGGGCCATAGAGAGCAAAAGCTTGTTTACAGGCAGTACGCCCATTTTATTTTGTTGATTTGCTTGTTCTTGTGCCAAAAAAATTCCTCCTTTGAAAAAAATTGAGTAAGGATACCGCTCTTTTTCAGTCTCCCTCTCGCTGTACGAAGCTCTGATAAGATATAGGAAACACCGCGCGATTCAAATTATCCTTTGCGCGGTGTTTTCTGTATAATAATCAAGTAACTTGTCTGTTGACTGACTATACCCGCAAAATTTCTTTTTCACGTCTTTTTTTGAAAAAATCGCTCATAAGCCCGCCGCACTTTTCACCCATAACACCCTCTGTAATTTTAACCCGATGATTCAGCCCGCCGCAATCCAGTATATTTAATACAGAACCCCCGCAGCCCGCCTTTTTGTTTCTCGCGCCGAACACAACTTCCTTTATTCTTGCCTGAACTATAGCTCCGGCGCACATAGGGCAGGGTTCTATAGTAACAAAAAGTATACATTCCTCAAGCCGCCAGTCGTTAATCACCTTACAGGCCTGATTTATGGCTTCAATCTCCGCGTGGAACAGAGAATTTTTCCCGCCGTTGCGCTTGTTATAGCCTTTTCCTATTATTTTATTGTTATAAGCTATAACACAGCCAATAGGCACCTCGTCCTCGTTATAAGCGAGTTTCGCTTGTTCAAGCGCCTTACTCATATAATAATTATAATCCATTTCAACACTTCCGGCTTTCAAAAAATTAAAGTCAGCAAAGCTGACACAGCGTTTTTACAGTCACTCCCGCAAAGAAACCTGTCATTTTCCGCGTTTTTGCGAAATCCGCGTACCTGACTTTCGCATAGATAAAAAAAGACGTATTCATCATAAAAATATGATTATACGCCTTTTTTCACCAACTTTACCGTAAATTGCGGCGTACCCATAAGTAAAATACGAAAACATCATAATCAGCCTGATTTACTTTTCCGTCGGAATTTTTCTGGTATTTTACCGAAAGGGTGCGTTTACAATAACAAACTATTATCTGGTAAACAAATTACGTCATTTCCTGTAAACTATTTTTCAACAGGGAAACTGTAATCTGAGTCTAACGCTTTTTGTAAAATCATAGAAGCCTCTGCCGCTGTAAATTTTTCCGGCGTTAAAACTTCCTTGTAAACCTGAGCGTTTTTAAATCCGTCTTCAGTAATAACAGGATTACCGTCCGCGTCCTTTGCTGATGGATTAAGTACATAATCAAGAAGTATAACAGCGTCGTTTACATCAACAGTACCGTTTTTGTCCACATCGCCGTAAACGATTTTGGGGTCGTCCTGGGATGAACCCGAGCCAAAGACAAACGCCATATAAGCCGGTGAGGATATACCTGTTCCTCCCACACGGACATAATAACTTGTTCCCTTTACAGCGCTGTCGGAAAGATAAAAGTCAAGAGAAAAACTTCCGTCCGCGCCTATTACTACGTTGTCCTGCTGGTCGATATGAACTATTGTATCCATATCAAAAAGGTCGTTTCCCGTATTGCTTTTAATGCCTGTAGACATAACAGTAATACTTTGAGAATCAGAGGCGCCGTCAACCTTTCCTGTAACAGTTACTTTTTCAGTAGTAGCATTATATTTAGCGCCTTCAATTTTTATTGTAGCGTCATCGGCAGCGTATACACCCACAGAACTAAAGGCCAGTAAAGCTCCCGCGAGTAAAGCGGAAAATATTTTTTTCATTTTATTAAACCTCCATTCTTTAAATAAAAAAATAATTAAATAACATAAAAACCTTAACCGCAAAATAAAAAACACATTATGTAAAGGAAACACCCCGCAGCTAAAAAATAAAAACAATTTTTTATTTTACGCAGTTTTTAGAAGAAAACTTCTTTGTCGGCTGTCAGACAGTATATATTTTTTATTGTTTTCCGGTTTTCAGGTCAATACTTGCGTTTATACAAGATGATTATACCATAAAAAATTCAGACTGTCAAATATTACGGAATGTAAAAATCAATTTTTAATAACTCATAATATAGTCAATCAGCTTGAAAATGAGAAAAAGGATTTGCAGCCGTCGGACTTGTTCATTTTTCAAGTTGACTGACTATAAGACCTCTTGAATTTTCTCAGAGCTTTTGTAAGGAAAAGAAGTCCTTGAATTTTTCAACGGAAGTATTTAAAATAAGTTTCTCGGGAAAACCAACCTGTTCCGTGAGTTTTTCAACATCTTTAAAATTTCCGATATTAGTATGGAAATGAGCGTCGCTTCCAAAAATAATAAAAACTTCTTTTTCTTTGCATTCCCTGAGAATTTCCAGCATAGTATCAGGGCCGTCGTACCGTCCGTTTTCCGGAGACAAAGATGTATTGTTAAGTTCAATTACCGTTTTTGTATCCTTGGCGGCGGAAACGACTTTTTTTATATCAAAGGGATAGCGCGGGTCTCCGGGGTGTCCGAGTATTTTTATAAATGGATTTTTCATTGTATTTATGATACATTCCGTATTTTCCTCAAAAGACATAGGTTTTATACATGGTATATGCAGGCTTGCTATCACCACGTCAAGCTTTTTTAATACTTTTTCGGGCAAATCAACCTTTCCCTCTTTGTTCAGAATATTAAGCTCCGCCCCCTTTAATATCTCAACGCCGTAAATTTTTTTGGGAATTACATTCAAATTCAAAAAATGAAGATACGAACAGCTTCCGGGCATTTCGGGGGCGTGGTCTGTTACAGCGATAAGCTCAAGACCGTTTTCGGCGGCGGCGGCGGCGTATTCCGTAACAGTGCTGTAAGCGTGTCCGCTGGAAATAGTATGACAATGGACGTCAAGAATATATTTTCTGTTCACTTTCTCAAATCCTTTCATATTTTTCGATATTGATGAAAATACTGATTTAAGTGTCTTTTCCCGAACTTTTTATAATATATCATTATTTTACCTATGTACATATTTTATTCTGTGTTGTATAATAAATTTAGGATAAACGCTTGTTTTTTGAAAAATAATTTTTAATTTTGAGTTAATCGGCGTTTTTTTCAGAGAAACGCTGATTTAATGACATTAAAAATAATTTTTAAATTAATCGGCATTTCCTTATGTATTTTCAAAACAAAAGCATAGGCAGGGTTGGTAATATGAAAATCTATAAAGATGTTTTCGTGTCTGAGAAAAAAATAATTGACGTATTCTGCAATATGTGCGGCAAAAAAATCGAAAAAGTTAATAACGACACTTTTTGCGACTACTTCCATGCAATCAAAGAATGGGGTTATTTCTCCGATATGGACACCACAAAACATTCTTTTGATTTGTGCCAAAATTGTTACAAGAAGCTAATCAGTCAATTTGAAATTTCAGTCACGGAGGAAAATCAGAAAGAAGAGGGTTCAGGCGATTAACGTAAAATACTGATTAATCGCCGTTTTCAATCAGACGGGAGGAGGTCTGAGGCTTGCTCAGACAGCTGACAAGTTTAAGACCGCCTCCCGCGAAACCCTTATTTTCCAATTATCATTTCGCGACTATATTCACTATTCTGCCCGGGACATAAATTTCTTTAACTATATTAAGTCCGTCAAGCTTTGAGCCAAGTTTTTCTTTAGCGAGTTTCAAAGCGTTTTCTTTGCTCTCGTCAACCGAGATTGAAACGCTTTCCCTGAATTTTCCGTTTATCTGAACAGCAATCTCAACAGTATCCTCTTTCAGTTTATTTTCGTCATATTCAGGCCATTCCTGCTTAAACACGCTTTTGTTATTTCCCAGAATTTCCCACATTTCCTCCGCGATATGAGGAGTAAAAGGAGCGAGTAAAGTCACGATTGTTTCAAGTGTTTCTTTGTCCACCCCGCCGACTTCCTTAGCCTTGGCGGAAATTTTATTGGTAAATTCCATAAATCCGCTTACTACGGTATTAAGAGTAAGCGCCTCAAGTCTGTTTGTAATTTCGTATATCATTTTGTGACGGAGCTGTTCAAGCTCTTTTGTGGCGGGAATAATTTTATCCTTGTATTCGTCTATAAATTTCCACGTTTTGTTCAGATATCTGTAAACACCGTCGATACCGCTGTCATCCCATTCCGAATCGACCTCGGGGGGGCCCACGAAAAGTTCGTACATTCTTAAAGAGTCGCAGCCGTATTTTTCCACAAGTTCGTCCGGAGATACGACGTTTCCTTTGGATTTGCTCATCTTGGCACCGTCTTTGTTAATCATGCCCTGATTGAAAAGACGTAAGAAAGGCTCGTCAAAGTCAACAACACCGATATCAAAAAGGAATTTGGTGTAAAATCTGGCATAAAGGAGATGCAGGACGGCGTGTTCAATTCCCCCCACATACATATCAACGGGAAGCCATTTTTTAAGGGCTTCTTTTCCGGCGAGTTCCTTATCGTTGCCGACGTCGCAATAGCGGAGATAATACCATGAAGAACCGGCCCATTGAGGCATGGTGTTCGTTTCTCTTTTAGCGTGACCGCCGCAGCATGGGCAGGTCGTGTTCACCCATTCGTCGATTGCGGAAAGAGGCGACTCTCCTGTGCTTGTAGGCTGATATGACTCAACGTTCGGAAGTTCCACAGGCAGTTCGTTCTCAGGAACAGGGACAATTCCGCATTTTTCGCAGTGAATAAGAGGAATAGGCTCTCCCCAGTATCTTTGTCTTGAAAATACCCAGTCTCTCAATTTATAATTTACGGTTTTTTTGCCGATTCCCTGTTTTTCAAGGAAATCAGGGATTTCTTTTTTTGCTTTTTCGGAGGGCATACCGTTAAAACCCTCTGAATTTATCATAATTCCGCTTTCGGTATAAGCTTTTGTAAGTTCTTTTTCGGGTTCTCCCTCTTTTTTTATAACCTGAATAACAGGAAGACCGAATTTTTCAGCGAATTCAAAGTCGCGGTCGTCGTGGGCGGGGACGCACATAATAGCGCCTGTACCATAATCGGAAAGAACATAATCAGAAACCCAGACAGGAACTTTTTGATTATTTAAAGGATTAATGCCATAGGCTCCTGTGAAAACGCCGGTTTTTTCCTTGTCGGTCATACGGTCGACAGAAGACTTTGTACTCGCGTCAAAAATATACTTTTCCATTGCCGCTTTATACTCGTCGGTGGTAATGTCCTTAATTACAGGGTGTTCCGGGGCAAGCACCATAAATGTAGCGCCGTAAAGGGTATCGGGACGGGTTGTATAAACCTTTATTTCTTTGTCGCTGCCGTCCACCTTAAAATCAATTTCGGCGCCATAGCTTTTTCCAATCCAGTCGGACTGCATTTTTTTAACCTTTTCGGGCCAGTCAAGCTTTTTAAGGTCGTTTAAAAGTCTCTCCGCGTATTTTGTTATTTTAAGCATCCACTGACGAAGATTTTTCTTGGTCACGGTTGAACCGCATCGGTTGCATACGCCGTTTGTAGCCTCCTCGTTGGCAAGAACCGCCTTACAGCTGTCACACCAGTTAAGAGGCATTTCTTTCTCATAAGCGAGTCCTTTTTTAAACATCTGAATAAAAATCCACTGAGTCCATTTGTAGTATTCAGGGTCGGTGGTATTTACTTCCTTTGACCAGTCGTAAACAGCGCTTATCTCGTGAAGCTGTCTTTTAACGTTGGCGATACTGTTTTTTGTGGCGACCGACGGATGTGTGCCTGTTTTAATGGCGAAATTTTCCGCCGGAAGTCCGAAAGCGTCCCAGCCCATAGGGTGTAAAATCTCAAACCCCCGCATAATTTTATAACGGCTTATAACATCGCTTAAAACGTACCCTCTCCAGTGACCGACATGAAGCCCGTTGGCAGACGGATAAGGGAACATATCAAGACAATAATATTTAGGCTTGTCTGTATCAGAAGGATTAACAGGATTTTCCTCCCATATTCCGCGCCATTTTTTTTCGATTTCTTTATAATCATAACGTGTGCTCATATTTGTATTTCTCCTTAAAAGTAATATGATAATAACTATTTTATAACAACACTTTGAAAAATACAAGTTTTTTTAAAAAATAATTATCTTAAAGCGTATCTGAAAACTTTCGCGCCTATTGTTAAAACTGTATAAAACTTTAAACAGCCAAAAAATTAAATATCTTTATAATAGACTTCTTTCGAACCTGCGAAATTACTCCGGTCCAACAAAAAAATATTTGTATCAATATGAAGTTTCGAAAGAAGTCTAATGTAAAAATATCAAAAAAATTATGAAAAATAAAACAAACACGCTTCAAGTTTGTTTTATTTTTCAGATACGCTCTATGGAAACGCCGACAAATTAAAAAATAAAAATAATTTTAGCGGGAGCGGCAAAAAATTGAGCGAAAGTGTCGTTTTTTTAACCGACTTGAAGCGTATTTTTTTGTAAAATTATTTTTATTGCTTCTTTGTGCGGTGTTTTCTTAGGAAAAAAACTATTCAGAAAGTTCGGCAATAAAC
>CAYLJL010000042.1:0-6752 GCA_964384005.1 uncultured Lachnospiraceae bacterium
CAAATGTTACAAATCACAGGAAAGGCAGGACTATTTTATAAATGATAATTCATAATTTTTCTTACAGTGTAACGACTATCGGAAATAGTTATGTTGTGCTTGTATATAAAAGAATGAGGTGAATTATAATGAAGGTGTCTACTAAAGGAAGGTACGGTCTTAAAGCTATGATTGACCTTGCGGCGCACAGTAACGGCGGAAGTTGTGTTCCGCTTAAAAGTATTGCTGAAAGAGAGGGAATTTCTGAGGCTTATCTTGAGCAGCTTATGGCAATTCTTAAAAAAAACGGCTTTATAAAAAGTATAAGAGGGGCGCAAGGTGGGTATATTTTAGAAAAAAAGGCGGAAGAAATTTCAGTGGGCGATATTTTAAATGTTCTTGAAGGCCCTCTTAACGTTGTTGAATGTGTTTCTGATAAGGGCAGTGTGAGTTGTGGGAGCGGTACTTGTAAAAAATGCGTGACAAAAAATGTCTGGGAAAAAATAAGTGACAGTTTGTCAGAAGTTGTTAATTCTATATCTTTGCAAAATTTGGTCGATCAATATATTGATGCTGAAAAAAGTCAGAATGGAGATGTTTTTTAAATGAATGATATTATTTATTTTGATAACGCCGCTACTACAAGAGTAAGGCCGGAGGTCGCCGAAACTATGGCGGAGTATTTTTCTGAGAGCTATGGTAATCCTTCAAGTATATATAAAATTGCTCAGACAAATAAAGCTGCCGTTGAAAAGGGAAGGGAGCAGGTCGCTAAAGCAATTAACGCGGGGAAAAATGAAATTTATTTTACAGCCGGAGGCTCAGAGGCGGATAATTGGGCAATAAAAGGTATCGCGGAAAGTTATTCTGATAAAGGAAAGCATATTATTACTCTTTCTATTGAACATCATGCGGTTTTGCATACTTGTGAATATCTTGAAAGCAAAGGCTTTGAAGTGACATATCTTCCTGTAAACGAATTTGGAATTGTGGAAATTGAGGAGCTTAAAAAAGCTGTCAGGGAGGATACTATATTAATTTCTGTTATGTTTGCAAACAACGAAATTGGTTCAGTTCAGCCTATTAAAGAAATCGGCGATTTCGCCAGAGAAAAGGGTATTATTTTTCATACGGACGCGGTTCAGGCAATCGGACATATCCCTGTTGATGTTAATGATATGAACATTGATTTGCTGTCTATGTCCTCTCATAAATTTTATGGACCTAAAGGTATAGGCGCGTTGTATATAAGAAAGGGCATTAAAATTAAACCTTTAATCCATGGCGGCGCTCAGGAAAGAAACAGACGCGCCGGTACAGAAAACGTTCCGGGAATTGTTGGTATGGGGCTTGCTATTGAGCTTATTACAAAAGAACTTTCGGAAGAAAGCAAAAGACTTACTTATTTAAGGAATAAGCTTATTGATGGTATTTTAAATACAATTCCTTATTCAAGGCTTAACGGCGACAGAGAAAAAAGACTTCCGGGAAATGTTAATATTTCCTTTGAATTTATTGAGGGTGAGTCTATTCTCCTTTTGCTCGATATGAAAGGAATATGCGTCAAGCGGTTCCGCCTGTACTTCCGGTTCCCTTGACCCTTCTCATGTCCTTTTGGCTATTGGACTTCCCCACGAAAAGGCTCACGGCTCTCTCAGACTGACTTTAGGTATGTTTAATACAGAGGAGGAGGTTGATTATATAATTAAAGAATTACCTCCTATTATAAGCAGACTCAGAGATATGTCTCCTCTTTATGAGGAAATTGTTAAAAATAAAAAATAGCGGTTTTTATAAAATCTGTAATCGGCTGTTATAATAATTATGATGAGGAAAAATGTTTCAAAAATACAGCCGCAAAACAATAAAAAAATGAATAGGCAAACTTTAACCACGGAAATCAATTTTTGAAATTTTTAGTTTTTTTTTGAACCTTTTTCTATCGCAAAAAGGTTCAAAACCTCCAAAAATGCTCTTTGAGCATTAAAAATCGCGGGCCCTGCCCACACCCGCAAGCCTTTTAGTGCCGCAAAGAAGTGCGGGCGGCGAAGCCGACTTTTGCGAAGCAAAAGCACTGACCCAAAGGCTTGACCTAAACTTTATTTCGGCTACGCCGCAAAAATTGATTTCCGTGAACTTTAACAAAGGCTTATATATCAAAAAATTATTTTATTGTTTTATACTAAAAATTTTTTAAATTGTTATAAGTATAACTGTAGTTATTTCCCTGTGAAAACAAGAGTTTGTTTGGGTATGAACTTATTTTTTGCTATAATTATTATTATATTAATTTTGACTATTTTTCAGAAAGGTTGGATAAAAATTATGTACAGTGAAAAAGTTATGGACCATTTTACAAATCCCAGAAATGTCGGGGAAATTGAGGACGCGAGCGGTGTTGGAACAGTCGGCAATGCTAAATGCGGTGATATTATGAAGGTTTATCTTAAAATTGAGGACGGAATTGTCAGGGACGCTAAGTTTAAAACTTTTGGCTGCGGCGCGGCCGTTGCTACAAGCAGTATGGCAACGGAACTTGTTAAGGGAAAAACTATACAAGCGGCGCTTGAGGTCACAAATAAAGCCGTTATGGAGGCGCTTGACGGACTTCCTCCTGTTAAAGTACACTGTTCATGTCTTGCGGAAGAAGCCCTTCACGCTGCGTTATGGGATTATGCTCAGAAAGAGGGAATCGTTATCGAGGGACTTAAAGAGCCTGTTAATGATATCAGCGAACACGAGGAAATTCCTGAGGAAGATTATTAAGGTGATTTTATATGTCTAAAAAAGTTGTTGTCGGTATGTCCGGTGGGGTCGATTCTTCCGTTGCGGCATATCTTCTTAAAAAACAGGGTTTTGACGTTATTGGCGTGACTATGCAGATTTGGCAGAATGACGAGGACAGCTTTGAGGAAGGCGGCTGTTGTGGTTTTTCGGCTGTTGATGACGCGAGAGGAGTCGCCGCTAAAATAGGAATACCTTATTATGTATTGAATTTCAGAGAGGAATTTAAAAAACACGTTATTGATTATTTTATTGACGAGTATGTTAAGGGGGTGACGCCTAATCCTTGTATTGCTTGTAACAGATATGTAAAATGGGAAGTCCTTCTTTCAAAAGCTCTGCAAATAGGCGCGGATTATATAGCAACGGGACATTATGCCAGAATTGAAAAACATCCACAAACATTACGTTATACTATAAGGACCGCCGAAACGGAAACAAAAGACCAAACTTATGCTTTATATAATCTTACTCAAAGTCAGCTTTCCCATACCCTTATGCCCATAGGCGACTTTGAAAAGAAAGATGTAAGAAAAATCGCTGCTGAAATCGGTCTTTATGTGGCTGATAAACCGGACAGCCAGGATATTTGTTTCGTTAAGGATAACGACTATGACGGCTTTATAAGAGAACACAGCGATTATAAATTAAAAGAGGGGAATTTTGTTGACTTTGACGGTAATGTGCTTGGAAAGCACAAGGGAATAAGCAGATATACGATAGGTCAAAGAAAAGGACTCGGTATCGCTTTCGGAAAACCTATGTATGTCTGTCAAATCCGTCCGGAAACAAATGAGGTTGTTATTGGTGAAAATGAACGGCTCTTTAGTAAAGACGTTTATGTTGAAAAATTCAGTTTTATGGCTTTTGAACCTAAAGACGGGGAATACAGGGTTTCAGGGAAAATAAGATACAGTCAGAAAAAAGCCCCTTGCACTCTTAAAGTTAAAGGAGACAGCGCAATATGTATTTTTGATGAACCGCAGAGAGCGGTTACTCCGGGACAGGCGGCGGTTTTTTATGACGGCGATTATATCGTAGGCGGCGGAACTATTGTGAGGTGATTTTTATCAGTAATTTAAAAAGAAGTTTTTATCATATTTTTACGTTTTTAGTCTTTATTACGGTTTTGCTATGTTCGGCGGGCTGTGATTTGTCGGAAAATGTCAGCGGTTCTGAAAATTTACAACCTTCTGAAGTTTCAGGTGAAAAGGTTCTTAAAGTTAATTATATTGACGTCGGACAGGCTGACAGTATACTTATTCAGTCTCCCAACGGCGCGAATATGCTTATTGACGCGGGAGAAACCAAAGAAAACGCTGTTTTGAATTATTTAAACAGTCTCGGAATACAAAAACTTGACGTTGTTGTCGCAACCCACCCTCATGAAGACCATATATCTGAAATGTCACGGGTTATTGATACATTTGAGATAGGCGAGTTTTATATGCCTAAAAAAGAACACACTACTAAAAGTTTTGAAAAAATGATTGACTCTCTTGCGGCAAAAAATATAACTCCCAAAGAAGCTAAGTCGGGAGTGGATGTTAATTTTGACAGTGATGTGGAATGTCATATTGTCGCTCCATGTAAAAATGATTATGATAATCTTAATAATTGGTCGGCGGTTATTAAGATTACTTACGGAAATAACAGTTTTCTTTTTACGGGAGATGCTGAAAGTTTATCCGAAAACGAAATTATTGAAAGCGGAGCGGATATTAAATCTGATGTATTGAAGGTTGGTCATCATGGGAGCCGTACTTCATCTTCAAAGAGTTTCCTTGAAAAAGTTTCTCCTGAGTTCGCGGTTATTTCTGCCGGTAAGGAAAACGATTATGGACATCCTAACAAAGAAACTCTGGATAATTTAAACAGTTTTGGCGCTGAAATATTCGGTACATATGACGATGGGAATATTATTGCTGTCTCAGATGGTCAAAATATAGAATTCAGCTTTGAACGTGAGGTTGTTCATAATGAGGAGTTCTCTCAAGAGACAGAGAATAATGAAATTTTTACGGAAAGTGCTGTAACTGCCGACGAATCCGCTATTTTGCAATATATCGGAAATAGAAAGAGCAAAAAGTTTCATAGAACAACCTGTCCAAATTTACCATCTGAACAAAACAGGATTTTATTTACTTCAAAGAGCGAAGCGGAAAGTCAGGGTTATTCCCCTTGCGGTAACTGTAATCCATGATATGGTTTTACAGAGATTGATGAAAATGAAAATATAGCAATTTGTAAAATTTTTAACGCGAAACAACAAAAGAATTCTTTGCTGTATTATGTTTTTTTAGATTTGTATAGTCAATCAACCTGAAAATGAGAAAAATGAGGCGGGATGAAAATTATTTTTGCAAGGCGGGGTAAGGAGAGCATAGCCGAAAGCCTGTGCTGACTGACTAAACATAAGCAAAAGGATTTTCAGCCGGCGGACTTGTTCATTTTTTAAGTTGATTGACTATATGTTCATTCTTTTGTTGTTTCGCTATAGTATAAGTACAAAGAGGTGCTAAGATTGTACCTCTTTTTGTATTTACAGAGGAGCTGTAATGAAATTTGCGAGCAAAGTTCAGGCGTCCACGCACGACAAGCAGGAGACTGAAAAGAGCAGTTTCCCGCTTGATTTAATTTTTTTGGAGGTTATATTATGAGTCTTAATAAAACGCCTTCTTCCGACAGAGTGCATATAGGAATATTCGGAAGAAGAAACGCCGGAAAATCAAGTATTATTAACGCTATAACAAATCAGTCCTTAGCTATTGTTTCTGATTTAAAAGGCACCACAACAGACCCGGTTTATAAGTCCATGGAGATTTTACCTCTTGGCCCTGTCGTAATTATTGATACGCCGGGAATTGACGATACAGGAGAACTTGGACAACTAAGAGTAAAGAAGGCTGTTCAGGTTCTAAATAAAACAGATATTGCCGTTCTGGTTATTGATTGTACCGTCGGGATTTCAGAAACGGAAAAAGAACTTATTGAAAGGTTCAAAAGCAAGGAAATTCCTTATATTATTGTAATGAATAAATCTGATTTGTTAAAAACGGAAAAAGATGAGAATTATATTTACGTAAGCGCAAAATCCGGAGACGGAATAAACCAATTAAAAGAAATTATTTCAAAAAAAATACCCGAAAACGCAGACAAGTATCCTATTATCAGAGATTTAATTGAACCGTTTGACTTTGTTATCCTTGTTATACCTATTGATTCCGCCGCGCCTAAAGGAAGGCTTATTTTGCCGCAGCAGCAGACTATAAGAGATATTCTGGACGGTGACGCTGTTTCAGTAATTATAAAAGAATATGAACTTAAAAAAACTATTGAAAGTTTAGGAAAAAAACCTAAAATGATTGTC
The DNA here is from genome assembly GCA_964384005.1 of uncultured Lachnospiraceae bacterium. Lineage (GTDB taxonomy): Bacteria > Bacillota > Clostridia > Lachnospirales > CAG-274 > MGBC114079. The sequence goes on from CAYLJL010000042.1 coordinate 6,134, forward strand.
TGCGATTCTCAGGTTTTCGGGAGAGTGGCAAAAGATACTCCCGATGATGTTTTATTGACTTCCTTTTCTATATTATTCGCAAGACATAAGGGGAATCTTGAAGAACTTGTAAAAGGCGCCGCCGTTATAGACAAACTTAACGACGGGGACAGTATACTTATTTCAGAAGGGTGTACGCACCATAGACAATGCGATGATATAGGAACTTATAAAATTCCTAAATGGCTTTCAGAATATACAGGTAAAAAATTTGTTATTGAAACTTCAAGCGGAACGGAATTTCCGGAGGATTTGTCAAAGTATAAACTGATTATTCATTGCGGCGGCTGTATGCTTAATGAGAAAGAAATGAAGTATAGAATAAGATATGCTGAGGAGCAGGGAATCCCTATCGTAAATTATGGAATTTTTATTGCTTATGTTCATGGTATTTTAAAAAGGAGTCTTATGCCGTTTCCGGAAATTCTTAAAATTTTAGAGTGTTGATAAAGCCGACACGCTGAGCCCCTTATTTTTTAATAAGGGGCTTCTGAACTGCTTTAATTATACGTAGGGATAAAAATAAATTCTCCGCCGGAACCTATACTGCCGATTAAAGAATATGAACTAATACTTTGAC
>CAYLJL010000042.1:6762-9548 GCA_964384005.1 uncultured Lachnospiraceae bacterium
GTTATAACAAAATCCTTGACATAAAAGTAAATTTTACTTTCATGTCCGTTAAGTCCGTTTAAAATTAAATTCTGCATTTGTCCGGGTGTTTCAACCACAAGATTGTTATAAACATAATAATTATATTTTGCCGCTGTACATTCAGGAAAGTCTTCTCTGTTCCATGTATGAGTTTTCGCTATTTCCTCATCGTTTAAATTAAAAAATCCATATAAAATTCTATCTTCTTTATCAGGTAAGGGGTCGTCAGAGGTTACGTCAATATGATAATATTCCCCATCAAGTTTTATTAAATTCCAACCGTGATTTTGTCCGTTTAACGTACCTGTTATAATTTCACATTCAAGACCGGCGAAGGTACACAGTATCTGAAAGGTGTAAGCGTATGCTTCGCATACTCCGGTTTTGTTTTCAATTAAATTATATATATTATAACTGTTATCGGTTATATTTTCAGAATAAGAAGAATTCAGTACAATATAGTCGTGGATTGCTTTTTCTTTTTCAAAATCAGTTATACTCTGATTGGTTATTTCAGAGGCTATCCATTTTATTTTATTAAATAAATTTAATTGTTCCGACGTAAGATTAGCGATATATTTTTCGTTTTTTGCGGCTTTGTTTAAAATATAATTTTCTTTATAGGTAAATATATATTTTATCGCGGCCTTTTTATCACTGTTTACGGAGCCTTCAGCCTTTATGGAGGCGTTTATCAGGTTTAGTTTTTTTATATCATACGTATTTTCGTCAAAATAATCAATTTCAAGGGTTATATCGTCATAGAGATTGTCTATACAATAATTGATTGCTTCCCTCCATTGACTGTATGATGTTATTATTGCCGGCAAATTATATTCTTCAGAGCGGTTTTCTGAAAAAGTATCTAATATGCCGGCGGAAGTATCTGTATTTTGTGACGATATATCCGGATTTTCTATGATTCTGCTTTTTTCGGATATGGGAGAATAGGCAAAGCTTAAATATGATGTATAGCCTAATTTAACAATAAGGACTGAAACAACAGTTATAAATATAAAATATACAAATTTTCTCATTATTAATCACCTCATCTTTATTCTCTTTTATCCTTTTAAGCGAACATTGGAAAATATCGCATAAAAGATAATAAAAATTACGCAGATTTATATTATCAATATTTACTTAAAATTTTATTTTACATTACGGATTGAATTTTTTCAGAAAATATTCATGAATCCGATAATCGTCTGTTAATTCGGGGTGAAACGCTAACGCAAGCTGATTACCATATTCTACAGCGACAATTTTATCGTCAACAACGCTCAGGATTTTAACATCCGGAGCGACGGACATAATATACGGCGCTCTGATGAAGCGCATGGAATAATTTCCGACACCTATGATATTCTCTTCTGCTATAAAACTGCCGAGCTGTCTGCCATACGCATTACGTTTAATTTTCATAGGAATTGTCCCAAAATAAGATACTTGTTCTCCGTCTATTTCTTCAGCGAGTAAAATGGCTCCCGCACAGGTAGCTAATACAGGAAAGCCATCCTGAATTTTATTTCTGAGGTCATCAAAAAGGTCTAATTCTTTTAACAGTTTTCCCATTACGGTGCTTTCGCCTCCGGGTAAAATAATTCCGTCCAATCCGGCTGACAAGTCGTCTTTCTTTCTTATTTCCACATAGCTGACGCCAAGATTTTCAAGAATTGCCTCATGCTCTATAAAAGCGCCCTGTACAGCCAATATTCCTATTTTCATACGTTATTACTTACCCCTTTCAGCCATCAGAAGGTTAATTTCTTCTTCATTTATTCCTACCATGGCTTCTCCTAAATCTTCTGATAACTCAGCTAATAAATTCTTGTCATTAAAATTTGTTACTGCTTTTACAATAGCCGCCGCTCTCTTTTCGGGATTTCCCGATTTGAAAATTCCGGAACCGACAAAAACACCTTCCGCGCCAAGCTGCATCATAAGCGCCGCGTCGGCAGGAGTGGCTACGCCGCCGGCCGCAAAGTTTACTACAGGAATTTTTTTATTATCATGTACATAGTTTAGTAACTCAACAGGTACCTGTAACGATTTGGCGGCTTCAAAAAGCTCGTCAGAGCGCATTGATGATATTCGGGCGATTTCACTGTTCATTTTTCTCATATGTCTTACCGCCTGAACAATATCGCCTGTACCCGGCTCTCCTTTTGTACGAATCATAGACGCTCCCTCACAAATTCTGCGCAGCGCCTCTCCCAAGTCTTTCGCCCCACATACAAAGGGTACTTTAAAAGCTGTTTTGTCAATATGATATACATCGTCCGCAGGGGACAATACTTCGCTTTCATCTATATAATCAATTTCAATCGCTTCTAAAATTTGCGCTTCAACAAAATGTCCGATTCGGCATTTCGCCATTACGGGTATGGAAACGGCGTTCTGAATTCCCTTTATCATTTTAGGGTCGCTCATTCGGGAAACTCCTCCCGCCGCCCGAATATCCGCCGGTATTCTCTCTAATGCCATAACCGCGCATGCTCCTGCCGCTTCCGCTATTTTTGCCTGTTCCGGCGTAGTTACATCCATAATAACTCCGCCTTTTAACATTTGCGCCAATTCTTTATTTAATTCGTATCTTTCGTTTGCCATTGTAACTGCTCCTTTTTGTAAAAATTATTTGCTTTTATATAACGGTGAGTATCACCGTTTCCTTAAATAAACAATAATTATTATATGTATTTTTTTGTTACATTTAGTTTTAAATTATTTTTTATATTTATAATTTATTTTTATTATAAAATATT
>CAYLJL010000043.1:0-2933 GCA_964384005.1 uncultured Lachnospiraceae bacterium
CCAAGCCCATGCCGGATGCACCGGAGCATCGTATCAACATTATTGATACTCCCGGCCACGTTGACTTCACTGTGGAAGTGGAGCGCTCCCTTCGTGTATTGGATGGAGCCGTAGGTGTTTTCTGCGCAAAGGGCGGTGTTGAACCTCAGTCTGAAACCGTCTGGCGTCAGGCTGACAGATACAACGTTCCTCGTATGGCTTTTGTAAACAAAATGGATATTATGGGCGCTGATTTCTATAACGTTGTGGATATGATAAGGGACAGACTTAACGCAAACGCTGTTCCTGTTCAGCTCCCTATAGGGGCTGAGGACGATTTTGTCGGAATTATCGACCTTATGGAAATGAAAGCTTACTATTATAACGATAAACAGGGTACGGATATTTCAATTAAGGATATTCCCGACGATATGAAGGAAAAAGCGGAAGAATACAGAGCCGCTATGATTGAGGCTATCGCGGAGAGCGACGAGGAACTTATGGAAAAATATCTTGAGGGTGAAGATATCGGGATTCCTGAGATGAAAGCCGCTTTGAGAAGGGCTTGTATCGCTTGTGAGGCTACTCCTGTGTTCTGCGGTTCGGCGTACAGAAACAAAGGCGTTCAGAAGCTTCTTGACGGTATCCTTGAATATATGCCCGCTCCTACGGATATTCCGGCTATTAAAGGTCATGAGCCCGGAAAAGAAGATATTGAGATTGAGAGACATTCTTCAGACGAGGAACCTTTCTCCGCTCTCGCTTTTAAAATTATGAACGACCCCTTTGTCGGTAAGCTCGCTTTCTTCAGAGTTTACTCAGGCGTTTTGGAGGCGGGGTCTTATGTATATAACTCAACCAAAGACAAAAAAGAACGTATCGGTCGTATCCTCCAGATGCACGCTAATTCACGTCAGGAAATAGATAAGGTTTACGCGGGTGATATAGCGGCCGCTGTCGGTCTTAAACTTACCACTACCGGCGATACTTTATGCGATGAGAACAACGAAGTTATTCTTGAGTCAATGAACTTCCCTGACCCTGTTATCTCTGTCGCTATTGAGCCTAAAACAAAAGCGGGTCGTGATAAAATGGGCATCGCTTTAGCCAAACTCGCTGAAGAAGACCCGACTTTTAAAACTTATACCAATCAGGAAACAGGTCAGACAATTATTTCCGGTATGGGCGAGCTGCATCTTGAAATTATTGTCGACCGTCTTTTGAGAGAGTTTAAGGTTGAGGCTAATGTCGGCGCTCCTCAGGTTGCTTATCGGGAAACTTTCCGCAACAATGTTGATGTTGAGCATAAATACGCAAAACAGTCAGGCGGTCGTGGTCAGTACGGTCATTGCAAAGTCAGATTTGAGGTTATGGACGCTAACGCTGATAAAACTTATGAGTTTGTCAACGAGGTTGTCGGCGGCGCTATCCCTAAAGAATACATTCCCGCTGTTGACAAGGGTATTCAGGACGCTATGCAGGCGGGTGTTATCGGCGGATATCCCGTTGTTGGCGTAAGGGCTGTCTGCTATGACGGTTCTTACCACGAGGTCGACTCATCTGAAATGGCTTTCCAAATCGCCGGCTCTATGGCGTTCAAGGACGCTATGAGAAAGTCAGACCCGGCTCTTTTAGAGCCTATTATGAAGGTTGACGTTACTGTTCCTGAAGACTATATGGGAGACGTTATCGGTGATATTAACAGCCGCAGAGGACGTATTGAGGGTATGGAACCTTTAAACGGTATGCAGATTGTTCACAGCTATGTTCCTCTCGCTGAAATGTTTGGTTATTCCACAGACCTTCGTTCTAAAACTCAGGGCAGGGGAACCTATACTATGGAGGTTCATCATTATGAGGCCGTTCCTAAGAGTATTCAGGAAAAGGTTGCCGCGGGAAAGGCTGCCGAATAATAATTTAAAGACGGATTAGAAAGCCGGTCTGTAATGCCCGTATAAAAAAATACTTGCATAATTATAGAAATTCAGCTATAATAATCATATATATAAACAATTTACAAATAAACTTTAATTTACTTTATTAAGGAGGAAATTTTAAATGGCTAAGGCACATTTTGAAAGAACTAAACCACACGTAAATATTGGTACTATCGGTCACGTTGACCATGGTAAAACTACTTTGACAGCCGCTATTACTAAAACTTTATACCAAAGATATAACCTTGGCGAGGAAGTTGCTTTTGATAAAATCGACAAGGCTCCTGAAGAAAAAGAAAGAGGTATCACTATCTCCACTACTCACGTAGAATATGAGACTCCTAACCGTCATTACGCTCACGTTGACTGCCCGGGTCATGCCGACTATGTTAAAAACATGATTACAGGCGCGGCTCAGATGGACGGCGCAATTCTTGTTGTTGCCGCGACTGACGGCCCTATGGCTCAGACAAGAGAGCATATCCTTCTTTCTCGTCAGGTTGGCGTTCCTAAAATCGTTGTATTTATGAATAAGTGCGATATGGTTGACGACGAGGAACTCTTAGATTTGGTTGAAATGGAAATCAGCGAACTTTTGGCTGAATATGGTTTCGAGGACTCTCCTATTATCAGAGGTTCAGCTTTCCAGGCCCTTCAAGACCCGTCAGGTGAATGGGGAGACAAAATCGTTGAGTTGTTTGAGACAATCGACGAGTATATTCCTAATCCTAAGAGAGATTCTGACAAGCCTTTCCTTATGCCTGTCGAGGACGTATTCTCTATTACAGGCCGTGGTACTGTTGCTACAGGTAGAGTTGAAAGAGGTACTCTCAAAGTTAATGACGAAGTTGAAATCGTTGGTATCGTTGACGAGGCTCGTAAAGTAGTTGTTACCGGTATTGAAATGTTCCGCAAGCTCCTTGATGAGGCTGAAGCCGGCGACAATGTCGGTACTCTCCTTCGTGGCGTTCAGAGAACAGAAATCGAAAGAGGTCAGGTTCTCGCTAAACCCGGTAC
>CAYLJL010000043.1:2943-9509 GCA_964384005.1 uncultured Lachnospiraceae bacterium
TTTCTTCAATAATTATCGTCCTCAGTTCTATTTCAGAACAACAGACGTTACAGGCGTTATCACTTTGCCTGAAGGTACTGAAATGTGTATGCCCGGAGATAACGTTGAGATGACTGTTGAACTTATCAGTCCTATCGCTATGGAGCAGGGTCTTCGTTTCGCTATTCGTGAGGGCGGACGTACTGTTGGTTCAGGTTCTGTTGTTTCTATTCTTGAGTAATTTTTTCGCTTATTTATTATTACAGTAAGCGTAATAAATTTATTCATTATAACTATAAAAGCGGTATACCTCGAAAGTAATTTCGCGGGATACCGCTTTAGTGTGTCGACAAAGTCGACACGCTTGCAGGAAATTTAATCATTTCCTGTATTTAACAAAATCTGTGTGCCGGACAAAGCCCGGCACACAGATTTTTGTTTTGTATGAAAATTATGACTTTTACGGAAATGACAGCGTCATTTTCTGAAGGAAACACCGCACAAAGAATAATAAAGGAAATACCGCGTATAAAGATAATAAAAATAATTTTTCAGATTTAAAAGTTATGTGTTAGTGTCATTTTTGGGTAAAAATAATACTAACATTTCAATTTTTTTGAAAAATTAGTTTTATTTTTTAATTTGTAGGTATTTCCTTAATTTCATAGTTTCTAACGAAGTCTATTATGGCTTATGAAGTGAACTTGATTTTGCTATAATAAGTTGTTGATATTTTTTTCTCTATATTGTAAAATATAAAATATAAGTTTTTTTAATTGCCTTATTTATTATTATTAAAAAGAGTATTATCTGACTTTGAGTATTTGAAAGGCTGTGATGATAGAGTTGGAAAATAAGCTTAAACTTTATGGTTTTAATAATCTTACTAAAACTTTGAGCTTTAATATATATGACGTTTGTTACGCAAAAAGCGAACGGGAACAAAAGGATTATATCGCTTATATTGACGAGCAGTATAATTCCGAAAGACTTACAAAAATTCTTTGCGACGTCACTAAAATGATTGTGCTCATGTCCTTAATATTTCTAAACAGGATTACGAGCCACAGGGCGCAAGCGTGACTATTCTCATTACCGAAAGAGAACTTGCCTTATGCGAAAACGATAAGAACAAAAACAAGGCTGAAAGCAAAATTATTGAAAAAAGACAAAGTGTTGTTTCTCATCTTGACAAAAGCCATGTTACTGTTCATTCTTATCCCGAATATCACCCCGATAACTCTATCGCTACTTTTCGTGTTGATATAGACGTATCTACCTGTGGACAGATTTCTCCGCTTAATACTCTCGATTATCTTATTGACAGCTTTGATTCCGATATTATTACCACGGATTACAGGGTGAGAGGTTTTACAAGAAATGTCGACGGGAAAAAGCTTTTTATGGACCACGATATTACAAGTATTCAGGATTATATAAATGACAAAACCCTTGAGAAATATGACGCTATCGATATAAATGTTTATCAGGCTAATATTTTTCACACCAAAATGCTTATTAAAGAACTTGATTTACAGAATTATCTCTTTAATACGGATGTTTATGAACTCCCTCCAAGAGAAAGACTTGAAATCACCAACAGCTTACGGCGGGAAATGATTGAGATTTTCAGCGGAAGAAATATTTATTAATTTGAGGATACTGTTATGTATAAATTTGACCAGAATAAAATGCCTATTTACGAGGCACTTGAAAAATATAAGTCTATGAGGATTGTCCCTTTTGATGTTCCGGGGCATAAAAGAGGACAAGGCAACATTGAACTTACTGATTTTTTGGGAGAAAGGTGTATGAGCGTCGATGTGAACTCAATGAAACCTCTTGACAATCTTTGTCATCCCGTTTCTGTTATCAGGGAGGCGGAGGAATTAGCCGCGGACGCTTTTGGCGCCAAACACGTTTTTTTTATGATTAACGGAACAACCTCCGCTGTTCAGTCTATGGTGCTTACAGCCTGCAAAAGAGGCGAAAAAATTATTATGCCGAGAAACGTACACAGGAGCGCTATAAACGCTTTAGTTATAAGCGGCGCTAAGCCTGTTTATGTAAATCCCGGAACCAATGACGAGCTTGGAATAGCTTTGGGTATGTCCCTTAAAGATGTTGAAAGGGCTATTTTATTAAATCCGGACGCTAAGGCGGTTCTGGTAAACAATCCGACTTATTACGGGATTTGTTCTCCGCTTAAAGATATTGTGGAACTTGCCCACAGGCACAATATGCTTGTCCTTGTCGACGAGGCTCACGGTACGCATTTTTATTTTAACGATAATCTGCCTGTTTCCGCTATGAGCGCCGGAGCGGATATGGCCGCCGTGAGTATGCATAAAACGGGCGGTTCTCTTACTCAAAGCTCTTTTTTACTTATTAATAACAATATAAGCCCGGGATATGTAAGGCAGATTATAAATTTAACTCAGACTACCAGCGGTTCTTATTTACTTATGTCTTCTCTTGATATCTCAAGAAAAAATCTTGCCCTTAACGGCAAAAGCATTTTTGACAGGGTTTCCGGACTCGCCGGATACGCCAGAGACGAAATTAATAAAATCGGCGGGTTTTACGCTTATGGGCGGGAACTTATTAACAATGATACGGTTTTTGATTTTGATGTTACAAAGCTTTCGGTACATACCAGAAGCATCGGACTTGCCGGAATTGAGGTTTATGATATTTTAAGAGACGATTATGATATTCAGATTGAGTTTGGAGATATAGGAAATATTCTTGCTATTATTTCTGTAGGGGACAAGGCTCTCGCTATAGAAAGGCTTATTTCCGCTATGTCTGAGATAAAAAGGCTTTATTCAAAGGACAGAACGGGTATGTTTGACCACGAATATATCAATCCCCTTGTGGCTATGACGCCGCAGGAGGCGTTTTACGCCCCTAAAATTTCTGTCCCTGTTGAAAAAAGCTTCGGAAAAATATGCAGTGAGTTTGTGATGTGCTATCCCCCGGGAATTCCTATTCTGGCTCCGGGTGAATATATTACAAAGGATATTTTAAGCTATATAGCTTACGCCAAAGAAAAAGGCTGTTTCCTTACGGGTACGGAGGATATTTACATAGAAAATATCAACATTGTTTCCGAATACGACAGCGGGGACAGGTAGCTGAATGACAGTTTTTTATAAAAGTTTTGCCGCGTTTCCTCAAAAAAAGAGGGACAGTCAGAACGGATATGTTTTTTTGTTTGAAAGGGGAGTTTTTATGGAATTGTGGTATACCGAGGAGCATAGCCCCGACGTGAGGTTCTCAATAAGAGTCGACGAGCATTTATATTCGGCAAAAAGTAATTTTCAGCGAATTGATATTATGCGCTCTAACGAGTTTGGAGTTTTTCTGACCCTCGACAGCCTTATGATGGTTACGGAAAAAGACGAGTTTATTTATCACGATATGATTGTTCACGTCCCTATGGCGGTTAATCCGGATATAAAAAAAGTTCTTGTTATCGGCGGCGGCGACGGGGGTACGGTCAGAGAACTGACAAGATATAATTCTGTTTCGGAAATAGACCTTGTTGAAATAGACGATATGGTTGTTTCAGCCTGCCTTGAATATATCCCGCAAACCGCGGAAAAACTCTCTGATGAAAGAGTTAATATTTTTTATGAGGACGGCCTTAAATTCGTGAGAAAAAAAGAGGGATATTATGACCTTATAATTGTGGATTCCACTGACCCTTTCGGCCCCGGGGAAGGTCTTTTCACAAAAGAATTTTACGGAAACTGCCATAAGGCCCTGAATGATAACGGTATTCTGGTTAATCAGCATGAAAGCCCTTATTATAAGGTTTACGCCGAATCCCTTAAACGGGCCAACGAAAGGATAAGACGGTTCTTTCCGATTACTAAGCTGTACCAGGCTCATATCCCTACGTATCCTTCGGGACACTGGCTTTTTGGCTTCGCCTCAAAAAGGTTTGACCCTGTCGCCGATATTAAAGAGGAGTATTGGAACTCTCTTGGAATTAAAACAAAATATTATAATACCGAACTGCATAAAGGGAGCTTCGCGCTTCCCAATTATGTGAAAGAACTTTTGAGTTACGCTCAGTAAAGGAAATACCCGCATAATTATAGTCAATCAACTTGAAAATGGAAAAAATGAGGCAAGGAAAAAATTATTTTCACAAGGCGGCGGAAGGCAGACGCAGCCGAAAGCCTATGCCAACTGACTAAACATAAGTGAAAAGGATTTTTGACCGCCGAACTTATTTATTTTTCAAGCTGATTGACTATAAAAATAAAAAATTTTTGAACAAAGGAGAATTTAATAATGGGAAAAGCATTAATAATAGGAGCCGGAGGAGTAGCGAGCGTTGTCGTTCACAAGTGCTGTCAGAATTCTGAGGTTTTTGAGGAAATTTGCATAGCAAGCAGAACAAAGTCAAAATGCGACGCCCTTAAAGCCAAGCTTGACGGGGGAACGACAAAAATACATACAGCGCAGGTTGACGCTGATAATACAGAGGAACTTATAAATCTTATTAACAGTTTTAATCCCGATATTGTTATTAATGTGGCGCTTCCGTATCAGGATTTGACTATTATGGACGCTTGTCTCGCTACGAAAACCGACTATGTGGATACGGCAAATTATGAACCTCTGGATACGGCGAAATTTGAGTATAAGTGGCAGTGGGCCTACAGAGAGCGCTTTAAAGACGCAAAAATTACCGCCCTTCTGGGAAGCGGTTTTGACCCGGGGGTTACGGGGGTGTTCTGCGCTTATGCTCAGAAACATTATTTTGATGAAATTCACTATATTGATATTCTTGACGCTAACGCCGGAGACCACGGCTATCCTTTTGCCACTAATTTTAATCCGGAAATTAATATCAGGGAGGTTACCGCCAAGGGAAGCTATATTGAGAACGGTGGCTGGATAGAAACAGAACCCCTTGAAATTAAAAGAGTATATAATTTCCCTGAAATCGGCGAAAAGGATATGTATTTACTGCACCATGAGGAACTTGAGTCACTGGCGCTTAATATCAACGGCATAAAGAGAATACGTTTTTTTATGACTTTTTCCGAAAAGTATCTTACGCATCTGAAAGTTCTTGAAAACGTGGGAATGACTTCTATCGTTCCTATTGACTATGAGGGAAGAAAAATTTTTCCTTTGCAATTTTTAAAGTCCGTTTTGCCTGACCCCGCTTCTTTAGGCCCGAGAACTAAGGGAAAAACTAATATCGGCTGTATTATGCGGGGGCTTAAAGACGGAGTTTCCAAAAATTATTATGTCTATAATGTCTGCGACCATGAGGAGTGCTATAAGGAAGTCGGCTCTCAGGCTGTTTCTTATACTACGGGAGTTCCCGCCATGATTGGCGCGTCTATGATTATGACGGGAAAGTGGAAAAAACCGGGGGTTTACAATATAGAGGAATTTGACCCCGACCCATTTATGGAGGCGCTTAATAAATTCGGGCTTCCGTGGAAAGAAAGCTTTTCACCGGAGCTTGTTGAGTGACGAGAGGTTCGGAATGGATAAACTGGATTTTAATAAACTGAAAACACCCTGCTATATTATTGATGAAAGACTTTTAATTGAAAACCTTAGTATTCTGAAATCTGTTGAGGAAAGAACGGGCTGCCGTATTCTTCTCGCTCAGAAAGGGTTTTCAATGTACAGCGTTTACCCTCTGATTTCGGAGTATTTAAGCGGCGTCGCATCAAGCTCTTTGTTTGAGGCAAGGCTCGGGTTTGAGGAAATGGGAAAAGAAGTACATATTTATTCTCCCGCTTACAGAGAAGATGAGTTTGACGAGATTATTAAATACTGCGGGCATATTGTTTTTAACTCTTTTCCTCAATTCGCGAAATATAAAGAAAAAATTGAAAATTGCGGCGCAAAAATTGAGCTTGGTATCAGAATAAATCCCGAATACTCGGAGATTGAAACGGATATCTACAATCCGTGCGCTGAAAATTCAAGAATGGGTACTACTATTGAACATTTTGAGGAGGGAGTTTTAAAATATGGCATGGAGGGAATTGACGGTATCCATTTTCACACTATGTGTGAACAAAATTCAGACGTTCTTGAAAGAACCGTTAAAATTGTTGACGAAAAGTTCGGAAAGTATCTGAAGCGGGTTAAATGGGTTAATTTCGGAGGCGGGCATCACATTACAAGAAATGATTATGACATTGAGAAATTAATTGAATGTATTTTGTTTATTAAAAACAAATATAACGTCGATGTTTATCTTGAACCGGGAGAGGCTGTTGCCCTTAATACGGGTTTTCTTGTTTCCACTGTTCTGGATACTATGAAAAACGGTATTGATATCGCTATTCTGGATACCTCCGCCGCCTGCCATATGCCCGACGTCCTTGAAATGCCATACAGGCCTGAGATTATCGGGGCGGGTAAGGCTTATGAAAAGCAATTTAATTTTCGCCTTGGAAGCGCTACCTGTCTCTCGGGGGATATTATCGGTGATTATTCCTTTGATACTCCGCTTAAAGCGGGTGATAAGCTTATTTTTTGCGATATGGCACATTATTCTATGGTTAAAAACAATACCTTTAACGGAATAAATCTTCCGG
>CAYLJL010000044.1:0-9483 GCA_964384005.1 uncultured Lachnospiraceae bacterium
CCACCCCTTTGTGTTTGCCGCAAGTATTTCTTATATTTCCGAGCTTCTGGAGGCGGGGGTAAAATGTTATAAATATGAGAAAGGCTTTATCCACAGTAAATTTATTACGATAGATGATAAAATTACTTCCATAGGTACGGCGAATATGGACGTCAGAAGTCTGAAACTTAATTTTGAGGTCAACGCCTTTATCTATGATGAGATGATTACGAGAAACTTCAACGAAAGCTTTAAAAAAGACCTTGCGGACTGTACTGAAATTACGCAGGAGTGGTATGACAAAAGAGGAAGGACATTTAAAATCAGGGAATCGATTTCAAGGCTTATATCGCCTCTTTTGTAAACTTTAAAGTATCATAAAGGTTAAAATACGGGAGTTTTTAAGTCCGAAAATATAATCGCGTTTCCTGACTTTATTTTTATTTGCGCGGTGTTTCCGTTAAAAAATAAAACACTGTATGCGGATAAGGAGGGGATAAATATGCCGTCGCCGATAGTTGACAAATTAAAAAAGAGAAGCTCAGAAAACAGAACGGCTTTTCATATGCCGGGTCACAAAGGAAAGAATGAATTTCTGCCTTTTGATTTATTTTCCTTTGACATAACGGAGACAGACGGATTTGACAATCTGCACAACCCGTCGGGGATAATCGCCGAGAGCCGAAAACTCTGTGCGGAAACTTTCGGCGCGGATGTGAGCTTTTATCTTGTGAATGGGTCGACGTCCGGAATTATGGCGGCGGTCTGCGCCCTGTGTAAAGACGGGGATAAAATTCTTGTGGGGAGAAACTGCCATAAAAGCGTTTACAGCGGAATTATTCTGGCGGGGGCCGAGCCTGTTTACATAACTCCCGAAAAGACTTTTTTCGATACTTTCGGCGTTGTTTCCAAAGAGGATATAAAGCGCGCCCTTTCGGAAAACACCGATATCAAGGCGGCGATTTTCACAAGTCCCTCCTACGAGGGTTTTTGTATGGATGTAAAAGGGGCGGCGGATATTCTTCATAAAAAAAATATCCCTCTTATTATTGACGAGGCTCATGGGGCGCATTTCGGATTTTCCCGCGAGTTCCCTGAGTCGGCGCTTTCTCTGGGGGCTGATATAGCCGTGCAGAGTATACATAAGACGCTTCCCGCGCTTACACAATGTTCGCTTCTGCATTTAAAAAAAGGTATTGTGGATATAAAAAAAGTGGAGGAAACCGTTTCTATGTTTACCTCCACAAGCCCGTCGTATATTTTTATGGCGTCGATAGATAACTGCCAGAACCTGCTTTCAGAAAAACATAACGTACTTTTCAAGGAATACGCGGATAATCTGAAAAGATTTTATGAGAATACAAAAAAACTGAAAAAATTAAAAATTCTCTTAAAGGCCGAGGGTTTAGAGGAAATTTCCGCTTATGACATGGATTTTGGAAAAATTATATGCCTTGTTGAGAATAAAAATATAAATTATGTAGAAAAAATTCTTAAAAAGTATTATAATATAGATGTAGAAATGAAAGGAACAAATCATATACTTTTTATGACGTCGGTTTGTGATGACAGAAAAAATTTTGAGCTTCTTGAAAAAGCCCTCTTTGACATTGACAAAAACATAGACCCGCCTTTTTCAAAAGAAAATATAACGGTTAATCCTTTTCCTTCCCCTGTCTGTTCCATGACTCCTAAAGAAGCCTTTGGCGCGGAAAGGAAAAAAGTGAGCTTTAAAGACAGTATAGGGCTTGTCTGCGCCGAATATGTTATCCCTTATCCGCCGGGGATTCCTCTGCTTGTTCCCGGAGAGGTCATAACTCCTTCTGTCGCAGAGTGCGTAAATGCCTGTCTGGAATCGGGAATTGAAATTATAGGCTGTGAGGATAAGAGACTTATGAAAATTAATATAATTACTGAAAATCTGATTAAGGAAAGAAGGGGTTTTCGCTGTGACTGACTTTAACGAAAAAATTCTGAAAGAACATATTAAATGTCTTGACGGACTGGTGTTATACCGTTCTATCCTGAACGACCCTGTTATTCCGGCTTTAAAAAACATATCTATGGGAAAAGACGCCGCTCTTGATTTTTCGGAATTGATTTATATTCTGACGGAAAGCGCCGAGGCTTCGGGATATGGCGGTGATATTTTTAAAAATTATATGTTTAACTTATTTTTATACGATGAAAACAGATTTTCTCTTTATTGTGAAAACAATAAAAATGTTCAAAATACTTCCTTGTATAAGCTTGCGTTAAATGACATAAAAATATTAAAATCAGTTTTATCTTCCGACTTTTCGTCTTTATGCTCTGAAAACGGGCTGTTATCAGAAATTTTTGATTATAAGCCTGTAAATAAAAAAGAAAATGATTTTTTGGCACATATGAATACGGCAGTATCCGGAGAAGAACTTCTTGAGGTTTTTGTGAATTTTTATAATGATTTCGGCTGCGGGGACATTTCCCGTTTTCGGTTTTTCGGATATAACGACGCTCTGGGAAAAATTGAGGGAATAGACAACCCCGACCCTATAACTTTTGATGATATTATCGGGTATAAGTCACAGATAGAGGAGCTTATCCAAAATACCGAAGCTTTTATAAAAGGATTTCCGGCGAACAACGTTTTGCTGGCGGGGTCGAGAGGTACGGGCAAATCATCATCTGTAAAAGCTCTGGCGAATAAATATTATAAAGACGGTCTGCGTATTATAGAAATCACAAAAGAACAGATTGTAAAACTTACCAAGCTTCTGCCTGCCTTAAAGGACAGAGGGAAAAAGTTTATTATTTTTATTGACGACCTCTCTTTTGACGAGAGCGAAATTCAGTATAAATATATGAAATCCCTCCTTGAGGGCGGTTCAAGGAGCAAGCCGGACAATGTTCTGTTTTACGCTACAAGCAACCGGAGAAGGCTTATTTCCGAAAAATGGAGCGACAGAATGAGAGGCGACGACGAGGTGCACACCCGCGACACCTTAAACGAGAAACTTTCACTTGCCGACAGGTTCGGCATTACGATTTCTTATCCAAAGCTTACCCCGGGCGAATATATTGATATGGTTAAGATTATGGCGGAAAAAAGCGGTATTTCCGTTGACGGGGAAACACTGAGAAAAGAATCCCTTAAATGGGAGATAAATCAAAAAGGAATTTCAGGGAGAACCGCAAGACAGTTTGTCAATTATCTGTCGGGAACTGCCTTTTGTACAAATAAATAAGTCTGGAGGTTTAGTTAATGAGTAATTTTGATTTTTCTCTGCTTACGTCAGAGGATATTTTATATGCGGCGCTGGGCGCCGTCCTGATTACGTGGGTAATAAAAATTATTGTAAAGCTTAATAAAATTATAAAAAATCCTATGTCTCTGCTTGATAAAAGCGATGACTTAAGGCAGGTTATCCAGCGCTGCTACACACTTTTTCCCATGGAGATAGTGCAATTTAACGGGGAAACCTATAAAAGGGGGATGAAACTTAAAATAATCACAATGCAAAAGAAAATTTTTGAGGGCGAGTTTATAGGCTGCAACGAAAAGAATATGCTTTGTATTCTTACAAGCAGATATATTATTGCCCATGAAATAACAAATATTCAAAAAATAGAAATTCTTGACAAGATATAGTGAAACAATAAGAGAATCTGACTGTCGTAAGGAAACACCGTACAAAGGAAAATAAAAATAATTTTTCAGACTTAAAAGTTATGTTCAGTGTCATTTCCGGGAAAAATAACACTGAAACTTCAATTTTTTTGAAAAATCAGCTTTATTTTTAATTTGTCGGTATTTCCTTAAAAGTCATAGTTTTCATACATAACTAAATAAAAACAAAAAATATTTAAGGAGATTTGGAAAATGAATTATGTTCTTGGTATTGATTTGGGTACAAGCGGTGTAAAATGCCTTTTGATTTCCGAGGAAGGTAATATTTTAGGCTCGGCCTCTAAAAGCTACAAGCCCGATTTTGGCAAAAACGGATATGTTGAGCAGGACCCGTCGGTCTGGTGGGAAAATACAAAGGCGGCTGTAAAAGAGATAACCTCCCGTTTTCCTGAGGCTAAGGGAAAAATCACGGCTTTAAGCTGTTCGGGGCAAATGCACAGCTCTGTATTTCTTGACGGGGAAGGAAATGTTATAAGAAAAGCTATTTTGTGGAACGACACAAGAACAACACCTCAGATTAAAGAAATTTATGACGCGGCGGGCGGTCTTGAGAATGTTTTGGGAATGGTATACAATAAAGCGTTAGAGGGTTTTACTTTGCCCAAGATATTGTGGCTTCGCGAGAACGAGCCTCTTAATTTTAAAAAGATTTCCAAAGTTATTATGCCGAAGGATTACATAAACTATATGCTCACGGGAAATATTAAAACAGAGGTTTCAGACGCCGCGGGAACTCTTCTCTTTGACGTAAAGAATTCCCGCTGGTCCCTTGAGATGCTGGAAAAAATGAATTTAGACAAAAATATACTTCCGGAAGTTTTAAAGTCTACCGACGTCGTAGGTACAGTTCCGGACGGCCTTTCCGAAGAACTTGGACTTATGAGCGGAGCTAAAGTTATAGCGGGCGGCGCTGATAACAGCTGCGCCGCGGTAGGAAACGGAGTTATCTCCAAAGGACAAGCCGTTTTAAGTGTTGGAACCAGCGGAACGGCAATAGGCTATCTTGACGGGATTAATGCCGAAGTTACGGGAGATGTTCATCTTTTCAATTACTCAATGCCTGACAGCCTTTACGCCATGGGCTGTATGCTTTGCGCCGGAGAGGCTTTAAACTGGCTTAAAAGAACCTTTTTTGAGGATAACTCCTTTGACGAGCTTAACGCGCTTGCTGACGCTTCGCCGGCGGGCTGCAACGGAATAATTTTTCTTCCGTATCTTTTCGGCGAGAGATGCCCTTATTCCGACCCTAACGCGAGAGGTGTGTTTTTCGGAATTTCCGGCGGAACTCAGAAGGGCGATATGATTCGTGCCGTTATGGAAGGCGTGGCGTTCGGACTTAAAGACCTTTTTACACTCGTGACGGATTTTGTAGACGTAAACGAACTTTATATTACGGGCGGCGGCGCAAAGAGTAAAGTATGGGGTCAGATTATATCAGATATCATAAACAGGGAGCTTAAAGTTCTCAATATTGAGGAGGGGCCTTCTTTCGGAGCGGCTTTGATTGCCCTTGTGGGAGCGGGTATATGCCCTGATTTTGAAACGGCTAAAGGAAAATCCGTTAAGGTTATTAAAACAATTAAGCCCAGCGGGAACGTGCCGAAATACGAGAAAATTTATTCCCTGTACAAAGAACTTTACACGGCGAATAAAGAGGTGTTCTTTAAGTTAAATACGTGTCTTGAAGATTAAACACGTCCTTTAAACGTTATTTCTGTAAAAATTTTTTAGGAGGTTCTCCAATGAAAATATATACTTACAGTCTTGCCGTTTTGCTTATAATGACCTCCTTTCTTCTTTACGGCTGCGGGGAAGATGACGATAATGTAAAGGTTATGCGTTTCGCGGAAACTTACGGGGCGGACCATGTAACCGCTGAGGCGGATTCTGAGTTCGCGAGGCTTGTGGAAGAAAAAAGCGACGGGACTATTAAAATAGAGGTTTATACCGACGGCGAACTTGGAAAAGAAGATGAAATCCTCAATAAAGTATACGACGGTGAGATTGAGTTCGCCAGAGTGAGCTTGTCAGAAGCGGGAAAGGGCAGCGACGCTCTGGAAAAATGCGAGCTTCCCTTTGTTTTCAAAAGCAAGGGTCATATGTGGCGTGCCCTTGAACAGGTTTTAGGGCCTATGCTTGATTTGGAGCTAAGCCTTAAAAACGGTAAAATTATCGGATATATGGACTCCGGAGCGAAAAATATTTATACTGCCGTTCCTGTTGAAAAGCCCGAGGATTTAGAAAATCTGATAATAAGAACAAATACCTTTTCCAATTATTCGGCGGATTATTTCAGCGGCTTCAGAGTAAAAAAGGTAACCCTTGACACCGACGCCGAGGTGACAGAAGCCTTTGAGGAAAAAACTATTGATGGCGCCGAGGGTAATATTATTGATTATTACAATTCGGGACAATATAAATATGCCCCCTATCTTTTAAAGATAGAGTACAGATATGTACCCGACATAATTGTTATGGGAAGCGACACCTTTTCCGAACTTACGTCAAAGGAACAGGATATAATTACTTCCGCCGCTACGGAGGCTTGTCTGCGCCAGAGGGAGAATTTTGAAAATGAGGAAAAGGAAGCGGAGGAAAAACTTATTTCCGAAGGCTGTAAAATTACAACGCCATCGGAGGAATTTAAAGAGAAACTTCTTTCGGATGCGGAGGTTACTTTTAAACTGATTCCAAGACCTGACGTTGAGGTTTCTTTACTGGAACAGATAAGAGCTATGAAATAAATTTTGCGTGTTTTTTAATCCGCGGCGTTTTTATAGAACAGACTTCTTTCGAATCCTCTTATGGAACTGCCGTAATAATGTAGTTTCGAAAGAAGTCTGATATATAAAAACGTATAAAAAAATGACATTATTTTAACAAATTTTCGATAGCTTTCTCTACAGTTCCTCCGAAATCTTTTAAATATCTGTTTAAAAACTAAAATATATACAAAAAATTATAAAAAAACAAGTGAAAAATCAGTATTATTTTGATTTTTGCGGGTTTACGGGGATTTCAGAATGTGTTTTTATGTTTATAAAAAATGTTGTATTTATTTGCGTAAAGTGGTATAATTTGGGTAAGGGACAGATGTAATAGTGTCTCTGTTCAGCCAAAGAGATTTTTTGGGCTAAAAGATTGTTAAAAATTTATTAAATTTAGGAGGTTATTATCTATGGAACAAAATACGGAAAACGCTGTTTCGGAAAATCAGGATGTTTCTGAAATGATTGACAGGCTTGTCAAAAACGCGGGAGAGGCGCTTAAAGAATATATGTCCTATGACCAGGAAAAAATTGACGAAATTGTCAAACAAATGGCCCTCGCGGGACATTCAAAGCAGATGGAACTGGCAAAGCTCGCCGTTGAGGAAACAAAAAGAGGTATTTACGAGGACAAAATTACGAAAAATATTTTTGCCACAGAATATGTATACCATAGTATAAAGTATGATAAAACAGTAGGGATTATTTCAGAGAATGACGAGGAAGATTATATGGAAATAGCCGAGCCTGTAGGAATTATAGCGGGTGTGACTCCCGTTACAAATCCTACGAGTACAGCTATGTTCAAGTCTATTATAGCCGCTAAGACAAGAAATCCCATTATATTCGCTTTCCATCCGTCGGCTCAGAAATCTTCCGCGGCGGCGGCTAAAACGGTGCGGGACGCGGCTATCGCGGCGGGCGCTCCGGAATATTGTATACAATGGATTGAAATTCCGTCAATCGAGGCGACACAGCTTCTGATGAATCATAAAAATATTTCTATGGTGCTTGCCACAGGCGGCGCCGGAATGGTAAAAGCGGCTTATTCAACAGGAAAGCCGGCTCTTGGCGTAGGACCGGGAAATGTTCCCTGCTTTATTGAAAAAACGGCTGATTTGAAAAGAGCCCTTACAGACCTTATGCTTTCCAAGTCCTTTGACAACGGTATGATATGCGCTTCCGAACAGGCGGCTATTATTGAGGCGCCCATTTATGACGAGGCTATAAAGTTTATGAAGAAAAACGGCTGTTACTTTACGACCCCTGAAGAAACGGCAAAGCTGGAACCTGTTGTCATAAATCCCGAGACAGGCTCTGTAAATCCGAAAATTGTGGGACAATCACCTTATGCTATCGCGGAAATGGCGGGAATTACAATTCCAAAGGAAACAAAGGTACTTTGCGCCGAAATTGACGGGGTGGGAGAGGAATATCCTTTAAGCAAGGAAAAACTTTCACCTGTTCTGGCGGTTATTAAAGCGAAAGACGCTGACGAGGGTATCGCTTTAGCCGAGGCTATGGTAATTTTAGGCGGTATGGGACATTCCTCCGTAATTCATTCCACGGACGACAATGTTATAAATAAATTCGCCGCTACTCTCACAACAGGCCGGATTATTATAAACTCGCCTTCTACTCACGGGGCGATAGGGGACCTTTACAATACTAATATGCCTTCCCTTACTCTGGGCTGTGGTTCTTACGGTCACAACTCCACTACATCAAACGTAACTGCCGTAAATCTTATTAACAAAAAAAGGGTGGCGAAAAGAAGAGTGAATATGCAATGGTTTAAAATTCCCGAAAAAATTTATTTTGAGTTCGGCGCTGTTCAATACCTTGAGAAAATGCCCGATATTTCAAGAGCCGTTATTGTTACTGACCCGTCTATGGTTAAATTCGGATATGTTGACAAAATACTCTATCATTTAAGAAAACGTACAGATTATGTTCATTGTGAGATATTCAGCGATGTAGAGCCTGACCCGTCCATAGATACCGTAATGAGGGGCGTTGAAGTGCTGAAAAACTTTAAACCCGACGTTATCGTGGCGTTAGGCGGCGGCTCGGCTATTGACTGCGCGAAAGGAATGTGGCTTTTTTATGAACAGCCTGACGTAGATTTCTCCGCCCTTTCTCAGAAGTTCCTTGACATAAGAAAACGTGTCTATAAAATCCCTGACCTTGGAAAACTTTGTAAAATGGTTTGTATACCTACTACATCCGGTACAGGTTCAGAGGTTACTAACTTTGCCGTTATCACGGACAAGGAGAAAAATAT
The DNA here is from genome assembly GCA_964384005.1 of uncultured Lachnospiraceae bacterium. Taxonomy (GTDB): domain Bacteria; phylum Bacillota; class Clostridia; order Lachnospirales; family CAG-274; genus MGBC114079. The sequence goes on from CAYLJL010000044.1 coordinate 8,702, forward strand.
AAAATATCCTCTCGCCGATTACGCTTTGACCCCCAATGTGGCTATAATTGACCCGGATTTTGTTATGACGGTGCCTAAGACTATTACGGCGGATACAGGTCTTGATGTCCTCACTCATGCTATCGAGGCTTATGTTTCGATTTTGGCGTCGGATTATACGGACGCCCTCGCCGAGAAAGCTATTCAAATTGTTTTTGAGTATCTTCCGCGGGCTTACAATGACGGAAGCGACGCTATAGCGAGAGAGAAAATGCACAACGCTTCTTGTATAGCGGGTATGGCGTTTACAAACGCTTTCCTGGGAATAAATCACTCCCTTGCTCATAAACTCGGCGGAGAGTTCCATATCTCTCATGGCCGCGCCAACGCTATTCTGCTTCCGTGGGTTGTGGAATATAACGGTCAGTCGACTCCGACAAAATTTGTTTCATGGCCTAAATACACTCACTATATCGCACCGGAAAAATTTCAGGCGATTTCAAAAATGCTGGGTCTTCAGGCGGATACTCCCGAGGAGGGCGTAAAATCTCTTGTAAAAGCTATAAGAGAGCTTATGGAAAAACTCAGTATTCCGAAAACAATCAGAGAGTGTGGAATTGACGAGGCGGTATTTAACGGACGTGTCGATTATCTCGCGGAAAAAGCCTTTGAGGACCAGTGCACAACCGCTAATCCACGGCTTCCGCTTGTCTCAGAACTCAAAGAGCTTTACAGAAAAGCGTATTATGGAGAGTAAAAAAGTATTATTATAACGTGAGTTCGATGAAAATTTATAGTTAATG
>CAYLJL010000045.1:0-4619 GCA_964384005.1 uncultured Lachnospiraceae bacterium
TTCCATGATTAAGATAAACGCTTTCTGTTATTTCATCTGAGGGAACACTCATAGAAATCGCCTGTCTTATGTTCAGGCTGCTTAAAATGGAATTTCTGAAATTAAAACCCAGAAACTCAAAATCCTTTGTATCAAACTCGGTTATATTTATTTCCTTTCCCGCGCTGAATTTTCCCCATTCGCTTACGTCGGACTGCAGAACCTCTATAACGGACTGTTCAAAGGCGTAAAGGTCTGTTTCGCCGCTGTCGGTTACTAATGCGGAAATTCTGTCTATATAAGGGGTTCCGTTTATTCCCTCGCATTTTTCTAAAATCAGCTCATGGGCAAGCTGATAAGAGGAAAATTTAAAGCTTCCGCTCCCTAAGGGAAACATATTCACATCGCTTTCAAGGGTTGTTTTACCGTTATAATAGTCAGCCGATATGACGGGAAAGCACAGGTTATATACAGAGTAATAAAAAGGTCTTGTAAGTTTTATTGTTATTACATTTCCGATGTTCGAATATGATAAAACGTTTGTCAGAGCGTCTTTATATAATGATTTTTCCCCCTGTGCCTTTATTGTGTCCAGTGAAAAAATAACGTCGTTCGCCGTTATCGCCGTATTGTTGTGCCACTTCAGGCCGTCTTTTATTTTTATTGTAAGGGTATCGTTTGAAAATGAATAGCTTTCAGCTATGTTCGGAATGATTTTTCCTGTTTCGTCGGTTTTGAAAAGAGGCTCGAACATTATTTTTAAAATTTTATCAACGGTTATATCCTCATTTATTAAAGGATTTAAAGATTTCGGCATACGCATCGAAAGTTTGAGCGTTCCTCCGTATTCGGGGGACGCGTCTGCCTGCCCGGAAGTATCGATTGTATCTTCGGCGGTGTTTTCTTCCGTTATACTCCCCTGGGTCTGAGCGGAATTTACATTGTCCGCACAGCCGGAAAAAAGTATTATTATGATAAGTAGTGTAATGTAAAAAAAAGATTTCATAGTAACCTCCGGTGGTTTATCATTAATTACGGCAATTCACAAAATTTTCGGGAAAAAACAATAGGAATTTTTCAGTCCGGCGCGTTCATACACGCCGAAATATTGTTCTTAATTTATAAAAGGAAGTTTTAAAATATATTTATAAAACGTTCTCGCGTAGTTTACTTTTCTTACATAATCTTTTGTTTCTTTAAAAGGAATTTCCGATAAGGTTTTTCCGTCTTCCGAGTATTTTTCATTGGAAAGCCATTTCGCTATATTCCCGCTTCCCGCGTTATATGCCGCAAGAATGAGAGTATCATTGTTTCCATAGTTTTTTTTCAGCCACGCTATATACAAGCAGCCTATATGGATATTAAGTTCGGGGTCGAATATTCTTTCATAGTCGTAATTTTCAATTTCTTCTTTTGTACTTATCCAGTCCGCTGTGTCTTTCATAATCTGCATAAGCCCTCTCGCGCCCTTTGGAGAGATTTCTTTTTCATCAAAACCGCTCTCGGTATTTATTATCGCGTAGATAAGTTCGTCAGGCAAATTATATTTTTCGGCATATTTGCTTATAATTTCCGAATATTTTACGGGGTATAGGTATAAAACAGCGCATATAACAAATAATATTATAAAAATAAACACAAACAGTGTTTTAATATATGGGAAATGTTTTTTATCAGGCACATTTTTCATTAACGCATCTCCTTACAGCAATTCGCGGGAATTTTCAGTACGAAACAATAAAATAATTTCAGCGTGTCGACAAAGTCGACAACGCTTGCAGAAAATACAGGCATTTTCTGCATTTCTCAAAATCCGTGTGCCGGACTTTGTCCGGCGACTTGATTTTGTTTTGTATGAAAATTATGACTTTTACGGAAATGACAATGTCATTTCCTAAAGTCAAATTTTCTCCTCAGATGGGCAAAGCCCATCTTGCGGATTAAAGTCTGCGACGCTTTTTGAATTTTTATTCTTCAAAAAATTCATATTTTTTTATAATTTTAACTTTTTCTACGGTCTGAATAAAATAATTTTCCGATATATTAAAAAATTATTTTATTGTTTCGTTACAGTTAATCAGTGTTTTTTCAGGCAGTCAAGAACCCTGTTTTTAAGTTCGGAAAAGGGGATATCGCCGTTTTCTATCGCAATGTCGGAAAGGGCGATAAGTTCCTTTTGAGGAGTCTGATTTTTAAGACGGTCTTTCGCGTGTTTTAAGTCGATTTTATCACGTTTTATTATTCTGTCAAGAAGTATATCGGTATCGGCGTAAACAACCCATACCTCATCCGTTATATAGTTCAGGCCCGTTTCTGTTAAAAGAGGGGCGTCTATTACGATAAATTCATATTCTTCCGTTTTTTTTGAAATATTTTCGATTTGCGCTGATATTTCCTGTAAAATATATTTCAGGCTGATTTCATTTAAAATTTTTAATTTTTCCGAATCGGAAAATACTTTTTTTCCGAGCGCTTTTCTGTCTATTTCGCCTTTATCGGTAAGTATTTCTTTTCCGAAGGCTTCTTTTATTTCGTTATATGTTTTTGTCCCTTTTTTCATATTTTTATGAGCGATTTTATCAGCGTCTATTATATAACCCCCGTTTTCCGAGAGAATTTCGGAAACGGAACTTTTTCCGCTTCCGGAGTTTCCTGTCAGGCCTATTATTTTCATAATTTTACACCTCGGCTTTTATTTTGCCTCATACCAGTCGTTTCCTTCGTGTATGTCCACTTCGAGCGGGACTTTTAAAGAAACCGCCGTTTCCATTTCCTCTTTCAGAAGTTTTTTTACCGTTTCTTTTTCTTCCTTGAGTGCTTCTATCAGAAGTTCGTCGTGTACCTGTAAAATGAGTTTTGATTTTAAATTTTCTTTTTTCAGTCTGTTATATACTTTCAGCATCGCTATTTTTATTATATCCGCCGCCGTACCCTGGATAGGCATATTCATCGCGGCTCTTTCGCCGAAAGACCTTCGTGTGAAATTTGACGATGAAATTTCGGGAATATTTCTTTTTCTGTTATACAGGGTTTTTGAAAATCCACGTTCCTTGGCGTCTGACACGGCACCGGTCATATATTTTTTTATATTGGGATATTTTTTGAAATAACTTTCAATATAAAAATCAGCTTCTTTTTTTGTTATTTTCAAATCCCGGCTTAAACTAAAGGCGCTTATGCCGTATATTATACCGAAGTTTACGGCTTTCGCGCTGCTTCTCTGGAAAGACGTCACGTCCTCAAAAGGAACTCCGAATACCTGAGAAGCGGTCAGGCGGTGAATATCGGCGCCGTCTCTGAAGGCGTTTATTAAGTTTTCATCGTCCGATATATGGGCAAGAATTCTTAACTCAATCTGAGAATAATCACCGTCTACGAAAACAAAGCCGTTTTCGGGAACAAAAATTTTTCTGAGTTTTTTACCTTCTTCTATTCTTATGGGAATATTCTGAAGGTTAGGCTCGGTGCTGCTTATTCTTCCCGTCGCCGTTATGGCTTGATTAAAAGTCGAGTATATCCTGTCTGTTTTTTCATCTATTACGCTCATAAGCCCGTCGGCGTAAGTTGATTTTAATTTTGAGTATGTTCTGTAGTCGAGTACACGGTCGATTATAGGCTCGCCTTTTAAGTTTTCCAGAACCTCCGCCGAGGTTGACCAGCCGCTTTTTGTCTTTTTGCCGCCTTTATAGCCCAATTTATCAAATAATATCATTCCCAGCTGTCTGGGGGAGTTTATGTTGAATTCTTCCCCCGCGAGCAGGTATATTTCTTTTACAAGCAAATTGATTTTTTCTGAAAGCTCGCCGCTGTATTTTAAAAGCTTCGCGCCGTCGGTTTTTATTCCCGTTAATTCCATATCGGCAAGAACAAAAATAAGGGGAAGCTCTATATCAAAATAAAGCTTTTCCTGTCCGTTTTCTTTTAATTTGTTTTCCATTTTTTCTTTCGCGCGGAAGGATATATCCGCGCCGCGGCATACAAATTTTAAAAATTCCTCACGAGAAAGCGACGAGGTTTTTCTCATACTTTTTCCTTTACCTAAAAGTTCTTCCTCAGAGGGATATGTTTCATCTAAAAAATCTCTCGCTATGTCATCACAATTATATGTTTCTTTTGTTGAATCAAGAATATATCCCGCCAGCATTGTGTCAAAAATCAAGTTATCAAGCTTTATATTATGTCGGGAGAGAATATGGATATCTTTTTTCGCGTCGTGGGCAATTTTGGGGTTTTCTCCAAAAAAATCCTTTGCCATATGAAAAAGCTCATTTTCAGAAAGATTGTCGTTTATATATATAAATGTACCTCTCTCCTCACCGCAGGAGAATGATATTCCGACAACCCTGTTGCTTTCCGCTTTGTCAGTCACTATATAGTAAGAATAATCAATCCACGGATTTATATTGATAAAAAAACGTTTCGCGTCCGCCTTTTTATCAATAAGTATATAGTCGGGAGCATAACTGTTTTCAGTGTGAATGTTCTCTGAATTAAATCTCTGATACATACTTTTGAATTCAAGACGGCGTATTTCAGAATACGCTTCCTCATTAAAAATATTTGTAAGTTCGGTTTCCTCAATATTAAAATTTATTTCGGCGTCTGTCACTATTGTAACCAGCTCTTTGCTTAAAAGAGCC
>CAYLJL010000045.1:4629-9461 GCA_964384005.1 uncultured Lachnospiraceae bacterium
GTTCCTTATAGGCTGTAAGATTTTCGGAAGCTTTTTTCGGTTTTATCACGGAAGCGTTTTCTATGGCGTTTTCAACGGTTTTATACTGTGTGATTATTTTAAGCGCCGTTTTTTCTCCTATACCCGGAACTCCCGGAACATTATCGGAGGTATCTCCCATTAATGCCTTTACTTCTATAAACTCCTCCGGAGTCACGCCGTAACGGTCGATTACATCTTTCTCAAAATAGTCTTCTATTTCCGTTTTACCGCCTTTTGTCTTGGGTATTCTTATTTTTATGGAATCTGTCGCTATTTGCAGAAGGTCACGGTCGCCTGACACAACTATGGGAAGAAATCCGTCGGCTTCCGCTTTTTTCGCTATTGTCCCCAAAATATCATCCGCCTCATAGCCTTCTTTTTCGTATATCTTAATATTCATTTTCTCAAGTACATTTTTTAATATCGGAAGCTGTGCCGCGAGCTCATCAGGCATACCTTTCCTTGTGCCTTTATAATCCTTATATTTAAGATGGCGGAAGGTCGGCGCCTTCAGGTCAAAGGCTACGGCGGCAAATCCGGGCTTTTCCTCGTCAATAAGTTTGAAAAATATATTTAAAAAACCATATACCGCGTTTGTAAACTCCCCGTTTTTATTTGAAAGGAGAGGCACGCCGTAAAAGGCTCTGTTTATTATGCTGTTTCCGTCTATTATTAAAATTTTATCGGACATATATACCTCCGTTCACGCTGTTTAAAAAATTTATGGGAAATTTCTTAAACGGAAATTTTTCTTTCACTTAATATATTAACCCAATTCTGAGAATAAATAAAGTGTTTTTGAAATATTGTTGAAAAATTTTATGAACTGTGAAAAAAGGTATTGACAAGTGTATTCTTTTATATTATAATATTATCTGTTGTTTGGTATGCCCAGATAGCTCAGTCGGTAGAGCAGAGGACTGAAAATCCTCGTGTCGGCGGTTCGATTCCGTCTCTGGGCATTGCAGGAAAGCGTTTATCGGCATTTCTTTGGGGGTCACTAGCTCAGCTGGTAGAGCATCGGACTTTTAATCCGGTTGTCTCGGGTTCGAGTCCCGAGTGACTCATTTCGGGGGTTTTGAGCGTTGGCAAAGCCTTTAATGGGCAAAGCCTTACGTTCCTACAGAAAATGCCGACGTTTTCTGTATATGAGTTTTTTGTGTTTATAATTAAAAGCAAAAAATCTCATACTGTAGGCGGCGATTGAATATCGTCATTTCTTTGTCGGACGCAGTCGTTTTAGCGGAATATACTCTTTAAACGGATAAGCGTCCGATGGAGAATTTTAAGAACTGAACTTTTAAGGCAATATTTTAAATCTGACAAAGAAAAAATAAAAAAACTCTTGACATTAATGCGGACAAGTGTTATAATACATTATGTCAGTGTTGGAAAATAATTGTTTGGGAGCATAGCTCAGTTGGGAGAGCATCTGCCTTACAAGCAGAGGGTCATAGGTTCGAGCCCTATTGTTCCCATTTTATGGCGGGATAGCTCAGTTGGCCAGAGCATTCGGTTCATACCCGAAGTGTCGGCGGTTCAAGTCCGTTTCCCGCTATTTTTCATGATAATATTTTCCTAAAAGCAATAAATAGCGGTAAAATATTTAAGATGCCCGTTTCATTTTTATAATGGAACGGGTTTTTTATGCACAGAGGCGTCGGTAAGCTTTGCACAGACGAGCAGGAGGCTAAAAAAGAGTAGCCTCCTGCTCGATTTACAGGCAGAGATTTCGAAAGGGTATGGAATTTTAATAAAAAATATCTTAATTTAAAAAGAGATTGGTATAATAGTCCTATAAGGTGTTTTTTGCGCGCGGACACGGAAGAGGAATTTAAAAATCTTTCTCAGAGTCTCCTTTTAACGCTGTTTGGCGGGAGACTTTTTTTAGTCTCCCGCCAATTAAGGATATGATTATTATTTTTTTATATTAAATTATGAGAGAGAGCGGAGTTATTATTTATTTCTGTTATATTTCCACGGATTTAATTTTAATGTTGTATTATCAGCTTCAGTATCTTCGCTTCCCCCGGAAACAGGAGCGGTAGTCGGAGTCAAAGTTGAAACCGCCGCTTTCTCACTCTTAGTGACGTTTCCTGTAATTGATATGTCAGAAAATTCAGCTGTATTTACATTTACAAGTTTATTTGCCACTTTGTTCGCTTCCGCGGCAACACCGATATAAACAGTCTCGTTCATCGGAACTGTTTTTGAACCGACCTCTGTCCAATCCTTTCCGTCAGGAGAGCAATACGCTGTAAATTTATCTCCTGTTCTTGAAAGACGAAGGTAATAACCTTTATATACGCTAAGCTCTTTGAAAGCTATGTCCCTTACAAGGGGAACGTCTGTCGCTTCCGCCGCCGCGTCAGTGTCAAGGTTTTCGTCAAGCAGCGAGAACTCTCCGCCTTTTTCCGCTCTGTTCGCAAGGTAAACCCCAAAAGCGTTTCTATACAGAGTGGTTTCTTTTCCTGTGTCAGGGTCTGTCTCTTTATATTCATAGGCTTTTGTAGCCGAAAGTCCGACAGCAACCGCCGCTGAATCGGCGTCTAAATCATTTCTTATCATAATTCCCGAAAAAGCGTGATTATCAACCAATGTCATACGGTCAAGCTTTACTGTGATTTCTCCGTCTCCGCTTAATTTTTTATAAGCGTACTGGAAAGTATCGGCGGTTCCCGTGAGTTTACCGGAACCTTTTACTGTTATTTTATCATCAGAGTAAACCGTGGTGGCGCCTGTTGTTTCAACATTTCCTATATCCGCCGCTTCCCACTCGGAATTTTCTGTCGTTGTATCGTTTATATGAATCGCTATGGCATTTGACTGGGTCTGATTGCCCTCTTTGTCATAAGCTTTAGCCGATATATAATATGTTCCCGCGTCAAGAGCCGAGGTTTCATATGTGTAAGGCGCTTCAGTTGCTTCTCCGACTACTTCTTTTCCGATAAAGAACTGAACTTTGTCAATTCCGTCAGAGTCTGAAACGTCAGCGGCAACAGTAACGGTCTCGCCTTTTGTAAACATCTGATTATAGCTGAGAGATGTTATTTCAATTTCGGGATTCTCAGGGGCATATTCCATATCTACAAGAGAATTCATATAGTTTTCAAGATTTGTATATCCGCTGTTATCTTCCGAGAGTTTTTTGCCGTCGTCAGGGTCCGTCGGGTCAAGTCCGTTTTCAAGTTCCCATTCATCCGCCATACCGTCTTTGTCTTTGTCAAAATCGTCGGGACGTGTTTCGGAAGATGTTACAGGATATCCGCCGACCTCATCGTCAAGGTTCGCGTATCTTCCCGTATCGGTTTTAACCTGATTGATAATTCTCGCGTCAAGAGCGTCACGTTTCGGATAGGTGGCTCCGGCTTTCGCGAGAACCTCGGAATAAGCCTCCTGTGCCGTAGTGGTTCTTAAATTTTCGGGTTTGGTGCCTTCCATCTGGAATTCTGTATCTGAAATTACAGTGGATTCGGCATTTGAATCGGAAATATAAATTCCTTTTGAGTTGTCTTTTGAGATTTCCTCATTTCCCTCAAGATAATTTCCGTCTACGTAGAAATAACCCGGCTTTTTGGATTCTCCGGCGTCAATAACCTGATTTCTGACAGAATCACGGGTACCCTGTCCGGCTTTCATATAATTATTTATATAATTTGTCTGTGAACGGCCTCCTCCGTAAATCGTGTTAAATCCCCAGTTATATATAACATTGTTTCTGATATCGGTAAGAGCGATATGGTCGTTATCGTCAGCCTCCGGAGTTCCGCCGCCTATACGGGGATTTCTTGAGGTATGATTAGCCACAAGATTATGATGATATGTAGTATTTACGCCGCCCCAGATAGCTCCATAGCCATGACGGCCTTTGGTATGTCCCGACATTGTAAGACTTTCGGCGATTATGCTCCACTGTACGGTGGCGTTTTCCATTCTGTAAAGGGACATTGTCTCATCAGTTGACCAGCTTGTAGAGAGGTGGTCAAACATCATATTTTTCATACTTCTTCCCCAGATAGCGTCCATAGAATCTCCTTTATGGACATTTACGGCTCCCGGGCGGAAGCGCATATAACGCATTATAACATTTTCGGAGTTACTTAAATTTGTCTCGAAGCCATAAAGAGTAATACCGTCGCCGGGCGCCGTCTGTCCGGCTATGGTAAGATTTTTTCTGTTGGTTATCAATAATTTGTCTTTAAGAACGATTGTTCCCGATACATTAAAGACGATTGTTCTGTTATCCTCGCTTACGGCGTCACGGAAAGAACCGGGAATAGGGTCCTCACCCTCGCCGTAATCCTCAAGGGTAGTAACGATATAAACATCGCATCCTCGTCCTCCGGAGGTATATTTTCCGCCGCCCTCAGCACCCGGGAAAGCGGGAATGTCCGAAGGGACGGGCGTGTCCTCGGCAAACGCGGGAACACACGCCGAAGCCGCCATAAGGCATGATAAAAATAAAGCCGCTAATTTTTTTTTCATAAACTAATCTCCTTTTCAAATTATTAAGGATTACGGGACGACGCCCTTAATCCCACGGCGCCTGAAGAAACACTGATTTAAGGAAATCCAAAATAATTTTGAATTAATCAGTATTTCCATAAAGAAGGCTGAAAGAATTTTCTGCATAATTCAAGTTGACAGTACATAAAAGACGGGTTGTATGTACATCTAATCATAAGAACAGTTTATCATTTTTATATGTTATTTGCAAGGGGGTATTTAAAAATTTTAAAAAAAATATTATTTTATACAAATTTATATATTTTTATTTTTGATTTTTCTTTAAATTTGTACAAAACGCGGGA
>CAYLJL010000046.1:0-1210 GCA_964384005.1 uncultured Lachnospiraceae bacterium
ACTGCGTGTGTAAATGAAAAAAATTCAAGTATAATTACAGAAAATAATAGTGAAAGTGCAATGAAATATGAAAAAGGCACAGAAATAGAAAATTTTATACGTGAAAATAATAAATATATAACATCAGATGATGAGGTTTTTGTCAATATTGTTTCAGATAAAGTAATGCAGATAAGTATAACCTTTACTAATAATACAATGGTTCCGTTGTTTGCTGATGCTTGTGAGGCGATTGTTGAAAATATTAAAACTTTAAAAGAAAATAATTTAATTGGTGATTCAAATGATTTAAATATCAGTTTGAATAATAATAATAAAAAATTATTTTTTAATTGGCATACATATGATTTGGAAAAAGGTATGTTTATAGATGATAGATATTCTCATGAGGGGAAAAGTTATATGGGTTATAAAACCTTAAAGGAATTGAAAGAATATAATGTTTATGAGAAACCAGATAGCACATATTAGGATTGTTTGCAATATGTGATTTTTGTTGTAATATGTATTTTTTAAAGCTTAATATTTTTAATTTAATAAATTTTCATAAAATATATATTTTATGGTTTGGGAATAAGTTTATAAAAAAGAATTACATTTTTAGGTGTAGTTCTTTTTTATTTGGATAAAATTATAAAAATTATATTTACAAATATATATTTTTATAGTAAAATGAGTTAAATATAATTATGAGAGGAAGTATATTTTATGAAAAAATTGATTTATGTTATTTTAATTATAGTAATTTTATTTACCGCGTGTGAAGAAGAAAAAAATATAGCTAATATTGAAAGTGAAATATTATTAACAGAAGATATGGAAAATAATATTAATGATATAGATTGTAATAGTATCATAAAGACTCTTAAAGATGGCGGGATACCAATTACGTATTTTATTATTTATGATGATGAAACAGACCCCAATGTTCTTGAATATGGGAAAAAAACGTCATTATATTTGCAAAAAGCAAATTTTGTGGATGACAGGATTGAGAAAGATTATGATAAAATGAAACCTTTAAGCGGAACTATAGAGACTTTTTCAAATAAAGAAGAGGCTACTGAAAGAGCGGATGCTTTACATCAGAGTAAAGTAGATATATTTGCGTTTAGGATTATATCGGATAATGTTTTAATACGGTTATCTGAGGCGTATACTGAAGAACAGGCACAGAAGGTTGCTGAGCTTGTTGGAGGAAATATTCACA
>CAYLJL010000046.1:1220-2160 GCA_964384005.1 uncultured Lachnospiraceae bacterium
GATGAAGATGTTGAGGTAAGGAAAAAATTTGGTGATAAATTAGAACCATTCCAAGGGGAATGGAAAAATATTAAAATTAATAATAGGCTTATTATTAGCGGTAAAACAGTTAATTTTGTTCATTATGGTATTTCTGACAAACGTAACAAAAGTAAAGTTTCAGATGTTTATACATTTTATTTTGACCTTGATGAAAGTGGAAATCTTATAGTTTCTAATAAATATGCACAGCCTAGATATACGATGACAATAGATGAAAATGGTCAATTGATAGAAAAAGATATTCATGATAGCAGTGATGAGGGTAATATTTATGAAAAAGTTAGTGATAATACAAGTGTTCCTAATGTTCCCATAGAACCATCAATTGGAATGACCGAGAGTGAAGTGTATGCGTCTACCTGGGGCGCTCCTAAAAAAAGGAATGAAACAATAACAGCTAGTGGAAAACGTGAACAATGGGTTTATGATAATGGTTATATTTATTTTGAGAATGGATATGTAACCGCTATACAAAAATAAATAATTAATATAAAATCGTAAAAGAGTCTTATAATTTGTGTAAGGCTCTTTTTTATTTGAAAAGAAGGTGAGAAGATGTCAGGATTAACAGCGACTTTTAAACTTGTGGACGAGATGAGCGACAAATTATCAAATATAGCCTCCGGCGGTCAGGATATGGTGTCAAAGTTTGAGGAAATGGGAAGTGCCGCAGATAATTTTTTCAGTCAGATAAATGATGGTTCAGAATCGGCAGCAAAAGCTGTAGAGGAAATATCGTCGTCTTTTGAGGGTTACGAAAACAGCGTAAGGTCGGCGGCGGACTCTACAGGATATTGGACTGAAGCAGTCGTAAACTATGACAAATCCACTCTTGAAGCTATATATACAACGGAAGACCTTGTTGATATGGGATTAAAAACGGCGGACGCTCTTATTG